>JABJCZ010000148.1 GCA_018668475.1 Alphaproteobacteria bacterium
CCTTCCTCATTCGCAAGCAAGCGCTGATCGGCACCAAATCTGCTGGCGCCGTGCCGGCGGTAGACGACGTCAGCTTCGATGTGCATCGCGGAGAATGCCTTGGGCTGGTTGGTGAGAGCGGGTGCGGCAAGACAACGCTGAGCAAACTGATCTTGCGTGCGATTACGGCCGATGCCGGTGATATTCAATACTGTGAAAACGGCGAAGTAGTCGACATCCGGGCACTTTCAACGCGTGAGCTCATCCCGTTCCGGCGCAAGGTTCAGTTTATTTTTCAAGACCCGTTCAGCTCGCTTAATCCGCGAATGACGGTGTTCGACATTATTGCAGAGCCGCTGGTTATTCATCGCATCGGAAACGCCGCCGAACGCCGTGACATCGTACAAGAACTGATGCTCCTGGTTGGCCTCGACCCGCGGTTCCTTCGCCGCTATCCGCATAGCTTCTCGGGCGGCCAACGCCAGCGCATCGGCATCGCGCGCGCCCTTGCCCTCAAGCCGGATATTCTTATTTGCGACGAGCCGGTCTCAGCACTCGACGTATCAATTCAGGCGCAGGTGCTGAACCTGTTGCGCGACCTGCAAGAGCAGCTCGGGCTGACCTATCTTTTTATCTCGCACAATCTGGCCGTGGTGGATTACATCGCACAGCGGATTGCGGTGATGTGTGCTGGTCGGCTTGTTGAGCTCGCCCCCCGGGAGATTCTGTTCCAGAATCCTATTCACCCCTATACGCGGGCTTTGCTGTCAGCAGTACCGGAACCAAACCTAGAGCAAAAACTGGACCTAACGGCGCTCATGGCCGGCAAGGCGTCCGTACCTGGTGCATGGCCCGCACCCTATACAATCGATAGTCAACATACGCTTGACCTCGTTCAGGTTGAGCCTGATCATTTTGTGCGGCAGGCTGTCTGACGGACTGATGGAATGCCTCTACAATCCGAACCAGATGGCCTTGCAATAACGGGAGAGACAAACGTGACGGCTCGATTTTTCAACTTCGCCAAGCGCTGGCGCAAACCACTTTCGGCGCTGATCGTGTCGGTACTCTTGAGCGGTACCGTCCTCGCGCCCGGATCAGCCCGCGCAACGGATGTCAGCGCGGCGGACCCCCAACCGGAGGGATTGTCACAAGGTTTGTCGGTTCAATACTACTACCAGAAATTTCGCCACCTTGATGAGCTCGTGGAATATATGAGCCGAAAAGAGCCCGGCGATGGCGATCCGCTGCCTAACCTCGATTATGTCCTCGGCGAGGGAAAGCTCATCCTGACGACGGAATATAACAAATACGTTGGTGCGGATATTAACGGGTTCATCAACTTTTCAGAGCCTGGCACCTGGAACCTGGTCGTCGTATCCAACGACGGCGTGCGCCTGTGGATTGACGACAAGTTACTCTATGAGGATCCGGATGTTCATGCCGACCGTGAATCAGACATGATTCCGGTGACAATCTCTGACGCCGGCTGGCATGCCATCCGCGTGCTCTATTTTCAGCGCAAGGGCTCGTCTGCCCTGATTCTCGGTTGGGAGCCACCCGGCGGCGAGATCGAGGTCGTGCCGCCGGAAGCGTTCGGACACATGAGCGAATAGGCTCAAGCCGAGGCCGGGTTGCGATACATAAAATAGGCGCCCTCTTCCACGTCATCTGGCAAATGAACGGCCTCGAAAGGTGCGGTCACCAGCGCCCGGTCCGTAATGATCAGGCCGCCCGGGGCGCTGAATGGTGGCAGAATTGTTCCCATCCAGGCCGCTAGCCGAGCGTCGCGCTCGAGGTTAGCGCTGCCGAAATCGCCATGAATCAGTGCTGCGGACGCGCCAATTCGGACTCGCGCAGCTGGCACGGTGTCAGAAAAATCCCCTTCAAAGAGGTGATCCGCATCAGGAATACAATCAGGGTGTGCGGCCACATCACGCTCAAACACGTATATTTCGCGGTCAGGAAACAACGAGCGCAGGTGGTCAAAGGTGCGGCCATTACCCAAGCCGAACTCCAGCACCGGGCCCGGCAGGGCGGCTAGATCACGGGCCGCTGCGTTGAGGCAGGCGCGCTGGGCACTGACCCGGCGGATAAAATAGTCAAGGCGGCTTGGCATAGTGTGAGGCCCTTCTGGTTGAGGGCGCCAACGTAACTGTGGTCGGGTGCGGGGTCAAAACCCGTTATTCTCTTAAGCCCTTTCAGATACACCAGAAATTGCTATATTCTGCGGCGCTTAGCGGCAAACGGCGCAATTACGACGAGACGCCAGCCGTGGGGAACAAATGATGGGGGAAGGATCATGCCGTCAGGTACTCGCTCTGGCCCACGCATCCTGATCTATAGTCACGACACTTTTGGGCTTGGCCACTTGCGCCGTTGCCGGGCGATCGCGCATGCGCTCGTGGAACGCAACAAGAGCATGTCGGTCTTGATCCTGTCGGGGTCACCCATTATCGGCAGTTTTGATTTCCGCACGCGGGTCGACTTCGTGCGTATCCCGGGCGTCATCAAATTGCGCAATGGCGAGTACACGCCGCTTAGCCTGCATATGGATATTGAGCAAACGATTGAGCTTCGCGCATCCATCATCCAGCACACGGCGGACATATTTGACCCAGATATTTTTATTGTCGACAAGGAGCCGCTGGGTCTGCGCGGCGAAGTTGGCAAGACGCTGGAGATGCTCAAGGCCCGCGGCACACCCTTGGTGCTTGGCCTGCGCGACGTGATGGACGAACCGGCGCTGCTTGCGCCGGAATGGAAAAGAAAGAATGTGCTGCCGGCTCTTGAAGACCTGTATGACGATATATGGGTGTACGGGCTACCGCAGATTTGCGACCCGCTGGCCGACATATCATTGCCTGCCAGTGTACGGGAGAAAATGGTCTTTACCGGATATCTGCGACGCAGTCTTCCGGCCGTGCCCGCGACGCCTAGTATCAATATGCCGGACGGGCCTTATGTAATGGTCACGGGCGGCGGCGGCGGTGATGGCGAAAAGCTGATCGAATGGGTGCTTCGCGGTTATGAATGGGACAAGACCCTGCCACACAATGCACTGCTTGTGTTCGGGCCCTTTATGAACGCCGAGCGGCAATCGGAATATTTGGAACGTGCTGCGGCGCTGCCAAAAGTTCATGCCATTACGTTTGATGCCCACATTGAAGGGCTGATCGCCCATGCTTCGGGCCTAGTTGCCATGGGTGGCTACAACACGTTCTGCGAGATCCTGTCGTTCGACAAGCGGGCCCTGATCGTGCCGCGCCGGGTGCCCCGCATGGAACAGTACATCCGTGCCGCCCGGGCCAATTCACTTGGTCTCGTCAATATGCTGCTGGATGATGAGCAGCTTGACCCTGAGGCCATAGCGACAGCCATTCGCCAGTTGCCAAACCAGCCGCTTCCATCAGATGTCGTTGTGCCAGGTCTGCTTGATGGTCTCGACAATGTGAATCGGCTGGTCAATCTGCGGCTGAACCGGCGCAAACAGCGTTCGCACCTGCGCCTGGTCGAGGAAAGCGCCTGACCCGAATATGCTGAATCGCTCCACCGCCATTGTTCGATCGTGCAGGCCCGGCGCCCTGGGTATTGCAACCTGTATCGGGCTGCTGAGCCTCCTCGCGAGCCCGGCCGCCTGGGGTGACAACAATGCTTCGCGTTACATTGATTCGCCGGCATTGATCACATTGGTCGAAGCTGGAGAATTACCCGCTGTCGACGCGCGACTGCCTGAGCACCCGCGGGTTATTCCGATGGATGGCACCCGACGCACGGCGGGTCGACACGGCGGCCAGTGGCGCATGCTCATCAACCGTTCCAAAGATGTGAAACTGTTTTCAGTTTATGGCTACGCGCGGCTCGTCAACTACAGCGACACGCTTGAGTTGGTGCCGGACATTCTGGAAGACGTCATCATCGACGAAGGGCGCATTTTTACGCTCAAACTTCGTAAGGGCCACCGCTGGTCTGACGGGCACCCATTTACGGCCGAGGATTTTCGGTACTGGTGGGAGGACGTCGCGAATAACGATGATCTCTCTCCCTCCGGCCCGCCCCGCGTGCTTTTGGTTGATGACAACCCCCCGCAGGTCGAGTTTATCGATGACTGGACAGTGCGCTTCACCTGGGATCAGCCCAACCCGCTGTTTCTACCTGCACTGGCAGGCGCGTCGCCGCTGTTTATCTATCGACCGGCTCATTATCTGGGGCAGTTTCACGAACTGTACAAAAACGCCGGCAAAAAGAAAAAGAAGAGCTGGCGCACTCGCAACTGGGCGTCCGAGCACAATCGCATGGACAACCTGTACAAATCTGACAACCCCGACCTGCCAACGCTGCAGCCCTGGGTGAACACTACGCGTCCACCAGCGACTCGCTTCGTTGGGCTGCGAAACCCCTACTTCCATCGTGTTGATCCCGCCGGCCGCCAGCTACCGTATATCGACGAAATCACGATGACTGTCGCTGATGGAAAACTCATTCCGGCCAAAGCGGGTTCCGGTGAGGTTGACCTGCAGGCGCGTGGTCTCAAATTCAGCGACTATACTTTTCTCAAAGAGGGCGAGGAGCGACACAACTTTGATGTTCGCCTCTGGCGCACGGCCACTGGCGCTCACCTTGCGCTCTACCCCAACCTCAACGTGAACGACCCGGTGTATCAGGCATTGTTCCGAGATGTTCGGTTTCGCCGAGCGCTGTCACTCGCCGTCAATCGTCACGAAATCAATCAGGTCATGTATTTCGGCCTGGCTCTTGAGACCAACAATCTCATTCTGCCGGATAGCCCGCTCTACAATGAGACGACCGCGCATGCCTGGGCGGGATTTGATATCGACCGAGCTAATGCATTGCTCAACGAGATTGGGCTGACGGAATTCAACGACGATGACATTCGGCTGATGCCGAATGGCGAACCGTTGGAATTGATTATCGAAACTGCCGGCGAAGACACCGAGCAAACCGACGTGTTGCAGCTGGTCTCAGACAGCTGGAAGCAGATCGGTGTCAAAATCTATACCAAGCCATCCCAACGGGAAGTATTTCGCAATCGCATTTTCAGTGGCGAGACCCATATGTCGATCTGGTCTGGTTACGACAATGGTGTGCCTACGGCCGATATGAGCCCGACCGAGTTTACGCCGACCCAGCAAATGGGCCTGCACTGGCCGAAATGGGGCCAATGGTACGAGAGCAAAGGATCAGCCGGCGAACCACCGCAGATGCAAGTCGCGCGTGACCTGCTGAACCTACATGCACAATGGCTTGCCGCCGGGTCGCGCGACGAGCGCGAGCTGATCTGGCAGCAGATCATCACGCTCCATGCCGACAACGTTTTGACCATTGGGTTGGTAGCTGGTGTACTTCAGCCGATACTTGTTCACAATTCCCTCAGGAATATCCCCGATAAAGGCATATACAGCTGGGACCCGGGTGCGCATTTTGGCATTTATATGCCGGACACATTCTGGTTCGATGATTAGGCTGGATCGACGACCAGACGCATGCCGGGGTTCGGCCATGCCTGACCAAATCGGGAGAGGACGATGCTGACCTACGTAATTCGCCGCGTCCTCATCATGATTCCGACGATGCTCGCGATCAGCGTGCTGACGTTCATCATCATCCAGCTACCGCCCGGCGATTATCTGACAACCTATATCGCCGAATTGCAGGCCCAGGGCGAAGGCGCAAACCTCGACAAGATTGAGTTTTTGCGCGCCGAGTATGGGCTCGACAAACCGCTCATTGAGCAATACGGCGTATGGCTCCTAGGCATGCTGCAAGGAGATATGGGGTATTCGTTTGAATACAACCTGCCGGTCAATGAGGTCGTCGAAGACCGGCTACTGCTGACCTTTATCGTCTCCTTCAGCACAATTATTTTCACCTGGATCGTGTCATTTCCAATCGGCGTTTATTCTGCCACGCATCAGTACAGCATCAGCGACCATGGTCTGACGTTTCTTGGTTTTCTTGGCCTCGCGACCCCCAACTTTCTGCTCGCGCTGGTGCTGCTCTACGTCGCCAACGTTACCTTTGGCACGTCCATTGGCGGCCTGATGGATCCTGAGTACCTCGGCCAACCTTGGAGCGGCGGCAAGCTGTTGTCGGTGCTGGAACACCTGTGGGTGCCAGTGGTGGTGATTGGGACATCCAACACGGCCGGCATGATCAGACGGCTACGGGCAAACCTGCTCGACGAACTTCAAAAACAATATGTGACCACCGGACGTGCCAAAGGCCTGCCGCCCGGCCGGTTGCTGATGAAATACCCGCTGCGGATGGCGCTCAATCCGTTTATCTCTGATATTGGCAACCTGCTGCCACAGGTTATTTCCGGCGCCGCAATTGTCTCGGTCGTGCTGTCTTTGCCAACAACGGGACCAATGCTGCTTGACGCCCTACGCACGCAGGACATGTACCTCGCCGGGTCATTCCTGATGTTCATGGCATTTTTGACTGTCGTCGGCGTGTTTGTTTCTGACCTGGCGCTGGCTGCTCTTGACCCGCGTATTCGCCTTTCAGGTGGAGCGACGCGATGACAGACCGGCCCACAGACACGCCTGGTGACCCCGGGCCCGGCAATAGTCCCGACAAACTGAAACACTGGTCAAGCGACGCGCCGTTTGACCCCTATACGACGGAAACGCTCACAGCAGAACAAGAGCGCTTCTACATGGCGTCGCAATGGCAAATGATGTGGTGGAAATTGAAGCGCCACCACGTCGCCGTCGTGGCCGGCGTATTTCTACTCATTATTTACGGGACCATTCTGGTCAGTGAGTTTCTGGCGCCCTACAACTTGCATGCCCGTGACGTAGACCATATCTACGCGCCGCCACAGGCCGTGCAGCTGTTTCACGAGGGCGAGCTCAGGGCGCCGTTCGTTTACGGGTTCAAGTACGAACTCGATATGGAAAACCTGAAGCGGGTTTACGTACGCGACGAAACGAAAATCCACACCATCCGTTGGTTCTGTCTGGGAGACTCCTACAAATTCTGGGGCATGGTAACCATGCGATTCCATGTCTTTTGTCCAGGCAACGGCGGCACGCTGTTCCTCTTCGGCACGGACAGATTGGGCCGGGACATGCTATCGCGCATAATTTATGGCGCCCGCATATCACTGACCGTTGGCCTTATCGGTATTTCCATCAGCTTCATCCTGGGGCTGCTGCTGGGCGGCATATCAGGATACTACGGCGGTGTGCCGGACACGTTGATTCAACGGTTTATCGAAATTATCCGGTCATTTCCTGAGCTGCCGTTGTGGATGGCGCTTTCTGCCGCGCTGCCCGTCACATGGTCACCCATAGTCATTTATTTCGGGATCACCATTATTCTCGGCCTGATTGACTGGACCGGACTTGCGCGCGCGGTGCGCTCAAAATTGCTTGCCCTCAGAGAAGAAGACTTTGCCACTGCAGCCGTGCTGATGGGCGCCCGGCCGCGCCGGGTTATCGGCCGCCATCTCATACCAAGCTTCATGAGCCACCTGATCGCGTCTGCAACACTCTCCATTCCGTCCATGATATTGGGCGAGACTGCGTTGTCATTCCTCGGGCTCGGTCTCAGGCCACCAATCACCAGCTGGGGCGTGCTGCTCAACGAGTCGCAAAACATCAATGCGGTTGCCCTGTATCCCTGGCTGATGCTGCCTGTGGTGCCGGTGATTCTCGTCGTGCTCGCATTCAACTTCCTTGGGGACGGACTACGCGACGCAGCGGACCCATACAAGTAGTAGGTTGGTGGCACAGAAGGCCTCCCGGTCTCTCAAGGGATCAACCGCGGGGAATTATCACGGCTTCTTGACAGCATCGTGCGTTGCGAACCTGCCGGCAAACCGCATATGCCGAACTTAAGGGGCAACAAATGCAATATATTGGTCCAATGATAAATCTGTTATGGCGCGGGTGGCCGCGCATGGCGGGACTGGCCGGCGCTTTGGTTGGCGCGGCGTTTTTAGCGCAGGCTTCAACGGCGGCTGATGGACCGAATTTTGATCCCGATGAAGGCCACATTCGGGTTCAAAACCCGGCCGACCTAACTCCGGCAGAAGCCGAAAAGCTGTATCAGCGTTTGCTCGACCCGATGGTGCAAGGCTATCTCAAGTCAGGCCTGTACGACATTAACTATCGCGACTGGCACCGATTCAACAGCCAGCCGTATTTATCCGATCAACACGGTGCGCGGCTGGTCAACGTGTATGCCAACGATGCCGGCAGGGAGATGCTTGACGCCAGCACCGCCAACCCGATGCCGGTCGGCGCCAAAATCGCCAAGGATTCCGTATCAGTAGTGAAGAGCGGTGGCACGGCGCGAGGGCCACTGTTTTTGATGGAAAAAATGTCGCCAGGCTTTGCCCCGGAGTTCGGCAACTGGCGTTACACAATGGTGATGCCAAACGGAAAAATATTCGGTGCAACCCGCGGCGCCGGGAGCTCAGTGGTAAAGTTTTGTGCCGAATGCCATGCACTGGCCGCTGACAACGACTATCTGTTCCCGTTGCCGCAAGATGC
>JABJCZ010000149.1 GCA_018668475.1 Alphaproteobacteria bacterium
ACGCCGCCGGTCGGGCCGGAAAGCGTCAAGTGGATGGGCGATTTGGTCGCGGCACCCAGGCTCATCTCTCCGCCATTGGATTTGATGACCGCAACCTGTTTGCTAAGGCCACGTTCCGTTAGTTGATTTTCAATATGGCCAATATGGTGGCTCACGAGCGGGCGGATATAGGCATCGGCGATGGTGGTTGATGCGCGCTCATATTCCTTCCACTTTGGCAGCACTTCATAGGAGATAGAGACCGGCTTATCCGGGCATTCTTCGGCAAAAATTGCGGCGACCCGCTGCTCATGGGAAGGCTGAACGTAGGAAAACAGCAGGCACACTGCTGTCGCCTTGATGTTCGGGTCGGCCGCGATTTTCCGCGCCAGTGCCCGTACTTCGTTTTCATCGAGCGGCTCGATCTCTTCGCCACGAGCGGTAATGCGCCCGCCGATTTCAAAGCAGTAGCGACGTTTAGCTAGCGGCTTCGACTTGATCCAGGTGATATCGTAGTGACTCTTGCGTTTGCCGCGCTGGATGAAGGGCACATCGCGAAACCCACGTGTAGTCACATAGGCGACTACCGCGCCTTTGCGCTCAAGAATAGCGTTGGTCGCGATCGTCGTGCCCAGCCGGATGTGTTCGACATCATCAACCGGGCCGGAAGCGTTTTCGAGGCCGTGGATGATCCCCTCAATGGGGTCATGCGGGGTCGATAGTGTCTTCCACACGTCGAGCCTGTGGGTCTCGGCGTCATAGGCCACGAAATCGGTAAAGGTGCCGCCGACATCAATTCCAACAAGCTGGCTCACGTGTATTCTCCCAAGATAGTCGTGCCGCAAACGGCACTTGAAAATGTGGACGACATAGTGCTTCGCTCATGCGGTTCAGGCAATGAGAAAACGTCTTTTTTTTGGCAGAAACCTAGTTGTCTATGCCCGCTTTTTGTCCCTTGAAAGGCGAAAGACCCGCCGGGGCGAAGCTAGCAAGGTATTCGGTCAGCCGACCTGGCTTTTTCCCGGCATCTTCAGCGTTGTCTTTGGCAACAATGGCGCGGCGCACAATATGTCCGCCGAAATAACGAATTGGCTCTGGCGGAAAATCGCGGGACGGCTGGCGAACAAGCCCACAGGTGGCCCATTCGTCCTTTTTGCCAAGTGTCATGGACGCGAGAATGCGCCCACCGAGATAGGTCGGGCCAACCCCGTTTCCGGAATAGCCCATGCCATAGAGAATGTCGGAACGTCCATCGAGCCCGCCAAAGAACGGCAGGCCGCTCTTTGAGCGATCAATCGGGCCGGCCCAACTGGTGTCGATCCGAGCCTGTGAGAGCGCCGGGTAGGTCCACTTGAGCCAGTGTTCGACATCCTTCGACAGTGTGGACGGGCCATCAAACATGGTGCCGATATTGCCACCGTAAGGCATAAGACCGTTCATCCCGCCTTTGCCGAAGACGAGACGCCCATCAAGGGTCGTTCGGTAGTAATGCACCAGCATGCGGCCATCGGAAATTGTCATGCCGTCGTCAAAGCCGATCTCGGCAAGTTTCTCGGGCATGGCCTCGGTTGCGACCAGATCACTTGAAACAACCACAAGCGCCTTGCGTAATTCAGCAAAGCGAATGCCCCACGCATTCATGGCGAGAATGACCTTTTCAGCCGTGATCTCGCCCTTTGGTGTCCGGACCCGGGGTGGGCGGCCCTTGTTGAGACTGGTAAGCGGGGTGTTCTCATATATCCGGATGCCGCGCTCCAGCGCGACGCGACGCAAGCCACGCGCCAGCAAAGCCGGCTGCACACTGGCCGGCGTCGCTTCAAAAACACCTGCCAGGTGTCGGTCGGAGCCACTGCGCGCCGCCACAGTCTCTGGTGACCACCGCTCGAACGGATATTGCTGGTAGCGTGCAGCCGCTTCGAGGGTCGAATCCCATGCGTTGATCTGGGCGGCGTTGGTGGCAGCCCACAACCATCCGTCCTGGCGAAAATGAGCGTCAATGCCGTTGGCTTCACAGAAGGCGCCGATACTGCCAACTGCATCGGCTGACGCATTGGCGATGCGCACCGCCTCCTCGCCGCCGCAAATTTTCTGGAGTGTCAGAAACTTTCCCCAGAGGCTCAGGACAAAGCCGCCATTGCGCCCGCTGGGGCCGGCGCCGCAAACGTCTTTCTCGATAATTGCAATATCGAGGGAGGGATCTTCCTCCTTGAGGTGAATAGCCGACCAAAGCCCGGTAAATCCACCACCAACGATACAGACATCAGCTTTGGTATCGCCGATCAGAGACGGGGCGTCGGCCTCGTCCTTATCAAGTGCTTCGCCGAGCCAGTGACTATTGCGTCGAAAATCAGCCATGACAGATCAAATCGCCTCCACTATTGCGCGGCCCATTTCCGCCGTGCTGGCGGTGCCGCCAAGATCGCGTGTGCGGACGGCGCCGTCGCCGAGCACGTTGGAAATTGCATCTTCAATGGCCTGCGCAGCATCACCGTGACCAAGGTGATCAAGCATCATGGCGCCGGTCCAGATTTGCGCAATCGGGTTGGCGATGCTCTGACCGGCGATGTCCGGCGCGGAACCATGCACCGGCTCAAACATCGAGGGATAATCGCCCTCCGGGTTGATGTTGGCCGCCGGCGCGAGGCCCATGCCGCCGACCACGGCTGCGCCAAGGTCGGACAGAATGTCACCAAACAAGTTGGAGCCAACGACCACATCGAACCAGTCCGGGTGCTGCACGAAGTGCGCGCTCAGAATATCGATATGGAACTGGTCAGCTTCCATGTCGGGGTGGTTGGCTGTGGCAACGGCAAAACGTTCATCCCAGAAGGGCATGGTGTGGATGATGCCATTGGATTTGGTGGCCGAGGTCACATGTTTGCGGCGCTTGGCGGCGACGTCGAAGGCAAACTGCAAAACGCGGTCAACGCCATGGCGCGTGAAGACGCTTTCCTGAATGACCATTTCGCGGTCGGTGCCGGCATAAATTCGCCCACCCATCTCGGAATATTCGCCCTCATTGTTTTCGCGCACGATGACGAAATCGATGTCCCCGGCGGTCCGCCCGGCCAGCGGCGATGTCACGCCCGGCAACAGTTTGATAGGCCGCAGATTGACGTATTGCTGAAAGGCGCGCCGGATCGGGATCAGCAGACCCCAAAGGGACACGTGATCCTCGACACCGGGAAAGCCCACCGCACCAAGAAAGATGCCATCGAAGGGCGTGAGTTGTTCAACGCCGTCTTCTGGCATCATGCGGCCGGTGCGCGCATATGTTTCGCAGGACCAGTCGAATTCCTGCCACTCGAAGTTGACGCCATATTTGGCGCCCGCCTTCTCAACTGCGGCGATGCCTTCGGGCAATACTTCCTTGCCGATCCCGTCACCGGGGATCGCAGCAATACGGTGGGTCGTCATGAGGTCTCCTGCTCGTCTCCGGGCTCGATCCCGGATGTTTGAGGGCAATATTGTGGCCCATCATCAGCGATAAGTGTAGGGCGTGAATTGGCGGTTTGCTATGTTAAATGGTGTCGCACGTGGTAAGGGTGCCCGATGGGAAAATCGAAAGAATCCGACGGCACTGATCTCGTTCAGAATTACAGGGTGGAGGCCCAGGTCGGGCATATCCTCCGCCGTGCGCATCAACGTGCGACGGCGCTTTTTCTGGCTCATATCGGCGACGACAATGTTACACCGACGCAGTTCGCCGCGCTGGTCAAATTACGTGATGAGCCTGACCTTTCCCAAAATCACCTGGGTCGGCTGACGGCGATGGACCCGGCGACGATTCAAGGCGTTGTCCGCCGCTTAAAATCGCGTGGACTGGTGCAGGACCGGCCTGACCCCACCGATGCCCGGCGCACGCTTTTGCGGTTGAGTGTCCGTGGTGAAGACATGGCGGCAAGGTTGGTGCCCAACGGTACCGTTATTTCGGAACAGATTCTTGCGCCGCTAAGGTCAGATGAACGTCAGACCCTGCTTGATCTGCTGAAACGTATTTCCTGACACCTCCCTGGCGCGCGTGA
>JABJCZ010000439.1 GCA_018668475.1 Alphaproteobacteria bacterium
ACTACACCTGCAATCTTAGTTGAACCATAACCTACTGCTGAAGTAACTTCTGCTTCACCACCAAATGACATTACTGTACCTTCTTCATATGTTGCGTCAGCCGCATATCTTTCTGCAAGGTCGGCATATTTTGCATATGTCGCCGTACCGTTGAAGTTAGTAAATGTTGCGTCACCGCCACCAGTGATATCATTACCACCCATTGCGATATTACCAGACATTGTACCACCTGCTAGTGCTAGTTTAGTAGCAATAGAGTTAGTAACTGTTGTGCTAAAGTTTTCGTCATCACCTAAGGCTGCCGCTAATTCGTTCAGCGTATTCATTGCCGCTGGTGAACTATCAACTAATGCCGCAATTTCTGTATCTGCGTATGCTTTTGCATCTACTTCTGCCGTATCTGCATATGATTGATATGCTGATGTAATTGCAGTTTCACGTGCATCTGTATATGCTTTAACAGATTGTTGTGTTGGTAACTTAGTAGCACTGTTTGAAGCCATGTTGTCTTCATCAATAACAAACGACATTGCCGCTGTTGTTGTATCTGATTCCATAACTGCACCGGCTGCCGCTACGTTAGTAGCATCAGTAACATCTGCTGTAGACTCGATAGCGTCTAATTTGCTATGGTCTGCATCAGTGAATACATTTGAGTCCGTTGCCGCTTCAACTGCCGCTCTGATTTCTGCATCAGTTTGGTCTGCTGTCGCACTTGCTTCGATACCATCTAGTTTAGAATGGTCTGCTGTTGTAAAGTTTTCGTCAGTTTGACTTGCTACAACAAAGTCTAAAGTACCATCAGCGTCATCATAAGTTACAGCAATACCTGTTTCAGTATTACCAGTAATCATTGCGCCAACAATATCTTGGACTGTTTCATCATTCATAGTGAATGACATAACACCAGTTGTTGAGTTGTAACTTAGAGAACCAGCACCTGAAATTGCCGCTCTTGCTAATGTAGTTACTTCTGCGTCAGTTCTTTCTGTGAAAGATACAACGCCACCAGAATAACCCAAGTCGCCACTTACTGAGATAGCACCTTGTGCCAAAGCGTTAGTGAAGAACTTATTTGAACCTTCTGTTAAGTCATCAGTGTCGTGGTTAGCAATTGAAGATACTGTACCAGTTACATCACCAGTTAAGTCACCTTCGAATGTTGCCGCTACAAATGTTTGTGAACCTACTGTCCACTTGTCATTTGTTTCGTCCCATAGTAACTGAACGTTTAATGAATCACCACGCTCAACATCAATACCAGCATTCTCTGTAGGAGTACCTGTAGTATCGTAGTTAAGAGCGATAATGTTATCACCAATTTCAACATTTGTTGAGTTTACTGTAGTTGTTGTACCAGAAACTGTTAAGTTACCACCGACAGTTACGTTACTTGAGAATGCACCAGTAGAAAACGAGCCAGCATTAGAGCCGCCTGTTACTGCTGAAGCAGACGTTGAATCAACGTATGCTTTGTTTGCCGCATCAGTACTAGAAACCGGAGTTGCTAGTTCTTTAATCAAGTTAGAGTTCATGTCCATGTGGTCACCAATTTGTAGGTCACCAGATGTTGCGTTAATCTCACCAGTAACTGAAATACCATTACCTGAAATTAGTTTTAGAGTACCTGTTCCACTTGTAGTGAACTTAAGGTCTTCGTTGTTGTCCGTTGTGATGTTAATCGAACCGGAATCATCTTCAATAACTTTTTTACCGTTAATGTATAATGAACCAGGGCCAATGTAAACATCTCTCCACATCTTTGTTGTAGAACCTAAGTCGTAGGTAATATTTGCACTTGGCAAAATATGACCAGTCATTGTTAGGTTGCCACCCATAGTAGTGGTAGATGTAACGGCTAGTGTTCCGCCAACTGTTACGTTACTTGAGAACGCACCCGTTGATGATGATACTGCGGCACCTTCTAGTGCCAGGGCGTATCCACCCGCTGTTGAACCATCGTGTACTACAACTGTCTTCTTAGTTGTATCTACAGTAACCTCACCCACTAAACCCGTGAATGAATTATGTTCTGTTGTTGTACCGCGACGGAATTGGATTGCATATGCTGCCATTTATTTCTCCCGTTTTATATTTTATAAAATATTCATTTAAAGAGTGTTTCCACTCCCTCAGTTAGTCTGAAGGACTAACCTAGTAGAAAATTTAATACCTCCATCTAATTGCATATATGAATTCTCATAGAATTAATTTCGACATCTGATATAATAAGGATGTTCTTTCTCCTACTTGATGCTGAAAGGTCCTTCACCTCTTTCGGCATTTGTTCGCAACAGTAAAACTGTTACAATAGTATTTATCGGATTAGTTGAAAAAGCAATACTTACAGTTAATAAAAGAATATTATAGAATTACAACTTCTATAACTTTTTTACCTTCTGTTAAGTCTGTTTCTATTGATTTGGCAAACACTGAACGACCTGTGTCATTTTTGCCAACACTTTGTGCAAAGCCTGGCTCATTGTCTGCTGTTACGATTAAGTCACCCTTAGATACTGGACCAATTATCTGACACGGGACTCTTCCTCTTAATGCTACATAAGGATGTGTTTGTGAATTGCCTGCATCTGCATTTAACTTAAGTGCTGGATTAGTTGAGATTACGCCAGCAACTGAAACATCTTGTGCTTCTGTTGTTGTAGTAACTTCTGCTTCACCGCCAAACACTACAACTGTGCCTGCTTCATATATTCCATCGGCCGCATATCTTTCTGCTAAGTCGGCATATGTTGCATGTACCGAATGTCCATATATGTTTGCGTATTTTTTAGTAGTGCTACCTAGGTTATAAGTGTTGTCAGTTGCTGGAATTATATTTCCAGTGATGTCTGTTGATGTGTTTGTATCAGTACTGCTAATAGTAAAGTTAGGATATGTTCCTGTAATCGTTGTTGCACCAGAACCTGTTAATGATACTGTTTGGTCTGGAGAATAGTTACTTGCGTGAATTGTTCCCGCACTCGCTTGTGTCCAATCAATGTGTTCATTTGCTACAAATCCTGATAAACTGTCATGGTTTAGTGCCGAAATTGCGTTAGTCAATTCAGTATCAGTAGCCATTGCGTTTTCAATTTCTACTAATGTATCAAAGGCCGCTGATGCTCCGCCAACTAATGCATCAATTTTTAATTGTGCCCTAATGTCTGCTCTTGCATCTGCTCTTGCATCTGTGTAGTATAAGTTTGTTCCTTCACTTAAGTTAGTTGTTGATTTTGTTGCTAATCTGTTATCAAAATCTGAAGTGAATGTTGTGTAAACTGTATCTGTATCGGTGTAATTACTTGCGTGTATAGTTCCCGCACTTGCTGTTGTCCAATCAATGTGTTCGTCTGCTACGAAACCAGTTAAGTCATCGTGTGTGAAGTCTGAACTTACATAGGTTGTATCAGTGTCGTTAGCCCAAACTAAATCGCCAGAGCCATCAGTCTTCATTACTTGATTTGCTGTTTCGTCTGCCGCTGGGAATTTGTAAATTAATGCACCGACATTGTTCATCAATCGTAGTCTTCCGTCTGTTGCTGAACCTACTGCGATAGATACCTCGTTTCCAGTGCCTGAGTTACCAGTTAATACAACCGGAACATCAGTTATAGTTGATGCTGAAAGATATGAAGTTCCGTCAATCGTAATCGTTGTTAATCCAGAAAGTATAGATTTATTAGTAGGTTCATCATAGATGAAAGTTCCGACCACTTCGCCAGTAGATAATCCCACGGTGAAGTTTAAGTCACCCATTGCGAATATATCATTAGAAGACGATGTTAAAGAGAAACTTTCTGCGGTCATAGTAATACCAGTTTCAGAGAATGTAGAAGTACCCCATTCAAAAATTGCTGTTTGTGCCGATGCCGCTATAACGTCAATGACATCTCCTACACTTACATCGTGTGTCCAGTAAATAATTTTATAACTTGTGCCACCTAAACTAGTAACTGTCACATGGTCTTTATCGATATAAAAACCGTTAGCATCTCTAAGTTGAATAGTAGAACTACTAAGTGCTGTAGCACTCGTTACTGTCATTTCGCCATAGGCGTATTGCTTAAAGTAAATATCAGCGTCAAGTGAGTTTATTGGAAATGTTGAGTCTGTTGGTAATGTAAATGTATATTCGTCTGTTGGCGGAGAATAAACAATAACCATATTGTTTTGTTCTGCACTATCAGATACATCTCTCCAAACAAAATTACTAGATGTTGCTGCCGCACCAAAATAAGTTAATGATATCTCGCCTTTAAATGCTAGATTAGTTATTTCAGTACTTGAAAGTGTTATATAACTGCTTACCGCATTTGCGACATCTGCCTGTGTATTAACTGTAACTGTAGTATTAGATAAATTTGTCTCAGTTGATGCACCCACTGTACCTTGTGCTGTCACTGGTGTTAATGTTGTTGTTAATGAAACGGTTGGGTCAGTTGTAGTAAGGTCAAATGTATTTAAATCTAAAGTACCACCTAACTGCGG
>JABJCZ010000150.1 GCA_018668475.1 Alphaproteobacteria bacterium
CGCTGAATCAGAAGTAGTCCGAATCGACCTCGCTTCAAGACTCTTTGGTTCAAGTAGGGCCGGTTTCCACCGGCCAATTTCAGCGATAAGGTGGCTTGCGCGGCCGGTAGGAACCGGCCCTGTGACTTGTTCACGATACGGGTTTCTTTGTTCGGCACGGTCGTTTCCTGATAGCATGCCCGCATCAGAAAACGCTCACCCCCGTCCCGGAGGAATCCCATGTCGCATCTGAATCGCCGTCGCTTTCTGCAGACTTCTTCCGCTGCCGGAGCTTCGCTGCTCCTCACGGGGACCCGGGCTTCCGGTGCGGTCAACGGGGCCAGCGATCGAGTTCGCGTCGCCGTCGCGGGGCTGAATGGGCGAGGACAAAGCCATATCTCTGGCTGGATGGGGCAGAGCAATGTCGAGATCGCCTACCTCTGCGATCCGGACGCCAACGTGCTCGCCAGCCGGCTGAAGCAGGTTTCGCGTTTCTGGGTGATCGTCTGGGCCTTGCCTCCCGGGAAGCAGCGGCATGAGCGTCGACGTCGCCCGCCTGACCAAGCCGCTCGATCAGGATACCTACACCTTGCTGCGTTCCGGGGTACAGGACGATCCCGCGGTCAGCGTATACATCAACGAACAAGGTGATTTTGCCGTTCTCGATCCCATGCCCGTCATGGACTACGCCGCCTATGAACGCCGTTCGGAGAAACTGGGCCTTCAGGCCTATGCGAAGAACTCCGGAGGACTCGAGGCGCGACTGGACAAGGTGCGCAACCTGATCCCGGAGGGCGGCCGCGTGCTCGAAATAGGCGCAGCCAATGCTGCCTTCCTGGAACTTGCCCATGATGCGGTTCCAGCGAGCCGGTATGCCGCGATCGAACCGGACCAGAATACAAAACCGGATCGTGACCGGCTGTCCTGGCTGACGCAGTACGATGGTATCGAGGAAGCACGTGGCAGCGGCGAGCGGTTCGATCTCATCATGCTGTTCCATGTTTTCGAACACATACCCGAGCCCGACACGTTCCTGGCCGAAGCCCGTGGTCTGCTCGCAGAAGGCGGGGCACTCCTGATCGAGGTGCCATGCCTGCATGACCCGCTGCTGACGCTCTATGAAAGCGCTGACTATCAGGCCTTCTACTTCCAGCGGCAGCATCCGTTTGTCTATTCTGCGCCGTCATTGGAACGTGTGTTGCGCCACAACGGCTTTGCCGTGCGTACATCGATTCCGCATCAGCGCTATGGCATCGAGAACCACCTGCAGTGGTTGTCTGCAGGAAAGCCCGGCGGCAATGCGCGCTTCCGCGAGTTGTTTGGAGTGACCGACGTTGCCTATCGCGCCGCACTTGAAGCACAGGGAACGGCCGATACCATCATTGTCGCGGCCGTCGCGGGGTGACCCTGGACGGTCGTCGCATTCTGGCTGTGTGCCCGGCAAGGGGTGGCAGCAAGGGTATCCGGCTCAAGAACCTGCGACCGGTGGGAGGCGTACCCATGGTTGCCCGGGTCGGTCACCTCTGTGCTGAACTCGACTGGCTCGACCGTGCCGTGGTTTCGACCGATCATGACGAGATCGCTGCCATGGCCGAAGAAAGTGGACTTGCCGCGCCCTTCCGCCGACCCGATGAAATCTCTGGAGACCGCATTGGTGATTGGGATGTGTTGCACCACGCCCTGCTCGCCTGCGAAGCCCATGATGGCGTCACCTACGATGTCGTCGTGATGCTCCAGCCGACCTCGCCTCTGCGTCGTGCGGAGCACGTGACCGATACCGTCGCTGCCCTGGTCGATGGCGATTGGGATGCCTGCTGGACGGTTTCGGAAACCGACAGCAAGGCCCATCCGCTCAAGCAGCTTGCGATTGATGAGGACCGGCTCGACTTCAACGATCCCGGCGGTGCGGCAATCATCGCGCGCCAGCAGCTCAAACCGGTCTACCATCGCAATGGCCTTGCCTATGCCATCACCCGCTCCTGTCTGGTCGATCAGAAAACGATCATGGGACAGCGCACGCGCGGGCTGGTGACAAATGGGCACTTCATCAGCATCGATACGCAGTTTGATATCGCGCTGGTCGAATTTCTCATGAACTGGGAACATCGGGACTCCGCGTGAAAGTTCTGGTGTTCATCGATGCCGACCTGGTCGTGCGTCACTTCGTCATGAGTGCAGCGTTTGCCGACCTGGCTGCGAAGCATGATGTCGGCTTTGTGTTTCTGGATCCTTCGAACCAGCGCATGGGTCTGGTTAAACCAGAAACGCTCGATCTGCATGGTGCAGATTATGAACTTCTGGATGTTGAACCCAAACGCGCTCGTCTCTGGAGCGAACTTTTTACCGTAGACCGCCTGCGTTTGCGGTCTGACCCGCAGTTTCGCGTGGTGCGTCACATCTATCGTAATGGCCAGTCCTGGAAAGGGCGGTTGCTTTATCAGTCACTGGCCCTGCCCGGTCTGCGTCAACTCTTCACATGGTTCCAGTACCGACGCCTCGATGACAATCCGAACCGCGCGTTGGAAGCGCTTCTTGATCGCCACCAGCCAGATCTCGTCGTGCACCCCACAGTGTTGAATGGTCTATTCATCAACGACGTCGTGCAGAGTTGCCGGCGCCGCGAGCTTCCTCACGTGCTGGTCATGAATTCCTGGGACAACCCCTCCAGCAAGCAGGCCGTCGTGGGCCATCCCGACCTTCTTTTGGTTTGGGGTAAGCAGACCGAGGAGCACGCTCTGCGTTACATGAGTATGCCGCTCGATCGCATTCGCCGGTTCGGTGCTGCGCAGTTCGAGGTCTATCGCGAGCCACCGCGCCTCGACCGTGCGGCGTTCTGCGCAGCCCATGACATCGACCCCGCCAAGCGCATCCTGCTTTATGCAGGTTCCAGCAAGGAGACCGATGAATTTAGCCACCTCAAGGCGATTGAAGCCATGATTGAAGAGGGCGCACTGCCCGATACTGTTCTGCTTTACCGCCCGCATCCCTGGGGTAATGGTGGCCAGAAAGGGCACCGCATCATCGATGAGCCTTGGAGTCATGTGCGCCTGGAGCGCTCGATGCGCGGTTACCTCGAACAGGTCAAGGCGGGCAATTTCGAGAAATCCCTGCCGGACTACCGCGAGACCCGTGATCTGCTCTGCCATATCGACGCGCTGGTTTCGCCGTTATCCACGATCATTGTGGAGGCGGCCCGTCTTGGGCGTCCGGTATTGTGTTTTCTGCCCGAAGATGAACTCCAGGAGGCCAAACACCTACGTATAGCCATGCCCAGCGCGCACTTCGATGCGCTCTATGCGATGCCCGGCGTGATGGTCGCGCGAAGCCGCCAGGCGATGCTCGACGCTTTACCCCCCCTTGTTGCCCTGTCTGGTGATGACGCTGCCTGCGAGAAACTGCGCAAGGCGACCGATGTCATTATCGAGCCGTTTGAGGAGCCCTGGGGCCGACGTTTCACGGATCTGGCTGAGGAGCTGGTAGCGGCATGAGTGTTTCCCTCAAGGGCAAAACCTGCGCCATCACGGGAGGTGGCGGCCTGATCGGCTCATTCCTGGTCGATGATCTTGTCGAACGCGGAGCCCGTGTCGTTGTCGTAGATGATTTCTCCAAGGGCCGACGCGACAACCTTGCCCATCAGGGCGAAGCCATCGAGATCCGCGAAGTCGATCTGGAAAAAGCCGGCACGGCGTTTGCTGCCCTGGAAGGCTGTGATGTCGTGTTCCATCTTGCCAGCCGTGCCTTTGGTGTCGGCCACGGGGCAGGGCGTCACTGGGAAATCCTGGCGCATAACGAAGCCATCACCAACAATGTGCTCGATGCCGTTGCACAGCTGCGTCCCGATCATGTGCTGATCACGTCATCGTCCTGCGTGCATCGCGATGACGGCCCCGACACCG
>JABJCZ010000151.1 GCA_018668475.1 Alphaproteobacteria bacterium
CAAAGTCAATGTTTTCTTTGATTTTATCGGGGCCATGCACTACCACTGGGCCGTTCCCCACTACGAATGATCGGCGCTATGGCGAAGTCTTCCTCCGGCGATATATCGCTTGATTCCCTACGCCAGGAAATTGACGGGATCGACGATCAGATTCACGATCTGCTGATCCGCCGCGCCGCTATCGCTGGCGTGGTGCGGGAAGTAAAAGCGAAATCCGGGGCCTCCGTCTCCTTCATTCGCCCGGCGCGCGAGGCCGAAATCCTGCGCCGGCTGGCGGCACGCCACGAAGGCCCGTTTCCGACGAGCCTGATTACACGCATTTGGCGCGAGATTATTTCTGCGACATTGACGTTGGAAACCAATTTTTCGGCCTCTGTTTTTTCTCCGGATGATGTTGAAATCGGCCTTGCTTATATGTGGCTTGCCCGCACCTATTTTGGCATTGATGGCACGGTTCGTACCGCCGGGACTGCAAGCGGTGTGCTGCGTGCTGTGCGTGACGGCAAGGCGGCGGTTGGTGTGCTGCCGATGCCCAGCGATGACCGGTTTTCGAGCGATGAGATCCCGTGGTGGACGACACTCGCCTCCGGCGGAGAAGGCCGACCGATGATCATGGCGCGGCTGCCGTGGAGCCATAGCCAGGGTGATGTGGTGGCCGGGCTGGAGGCACTAGTGGTCGCCAAAGTGGTGCTGGAGCCGTCGGGAGACGATGTGTCCTACGTGGCGCTGCGCTTCACGGACTCGGTGAGCCGCGACCGCATTCGCCGGGGCCTGAAAGCCGCCGGGCTCGAAATGGTGGGTGCTGTAGCCGCTAACCCGCGTGAAACCCGTGGCGGGCCAGACTGGCAGTTGTACGAGATTGATGGGTTTATCACCGAGGGTGATGAACGCCTGGAGAGTTTCGGCGCGGCGATTGGTGATGCCGTGGGCAGTATGGTCGTGCTGGGCAGCTACGCCCGGCCACTGCGCGGCTGAGAGTTGTCGCCGACACCGCAATGCGCTAAGACCGCGAGATAGTGCAACCAACATCCTGAGGCGCTTCAATGCCGGGTCAACCTGAGCCGCGGCCGCGCATACTGGAAATTTCGCCCTATGTGGGTGGGCGGGCCAGCATCGACGGCCAGGAAAACGCGATCAAACTGTCGTCGAATGAATCGGCGCTGGGCCCGAGCCCGCGCGCGTTGGAGGCGTATCGCGCCCAGGGTGACCTGCTGGCGCGCTACCCCGATGGCGGTGCCAGCGAGCTGCGCGAGGCGCTGGGTGCTTTGCACCGGCTGGACCCGGAGCGCATTGTTTGCGGGGCCGGGTCGGACGAGCTGTTGCAGCTGTTGTGCAAGGCCTATGCCGGGCCCGGCGACGAAGTGCTGTTTACCGAGCATGGCTTTCTCGTTTATCGGCTGGCGACGCTGGCCGCCGGGGCGACGCCTGTTGCAGTGCCGGAGACGGACCTTTGTGCCAATGTTGATGCCATCCTGAATGCGGTCGGCGAGACCACGCGGATCGTGTTTTTGGCCAACCCGAACAACCCGACAGGCAGTTATCTGCCGCGCGCTGAATTGCGCCGTCTGTGGGAGGGGTTGCCAAGCTCTGTGTTGCTGGTAGTTGACGCGGCCTACGCGGAGTTTGTGAGCCCTAGTGACTATGACCCTGGTATTGAGCTGGTGGACGCCGCCGAGAACGTAATCATGACCCGCACGTTTTCGAAAATTTACGCGCTGGCATCTCTGCGGCTCGGCTGGGCTTATGGGCCGCCGGCGATCATCGGCGTGCTTAACCGGGTGCGCGGGCCGTTCAATGTCTCCGGCGCGGCGTTGGCTGCCGGTGTGGCGGCTGTTGGCGATCAGGCGCATATCGACCGCGCCCGAGCGCACAATGACAAGTGGCTTGCCAAATTCTCTGCTGCCATGGCTGATATCGGTGTCACCTGTGTGCCGAGCGTCGGTAATTTCGTGCTGTTGCGGTTTTCCAACGAGCCGGGCCGTGATGCGCAGGCGGCTGACAATTTTCTCGGTGCGCGCGGGATTATCGCCCGCGACGTGACCAATTATGGTCTGCCGGACTACTTGCGCCTCTCCATAGGGTTGGATCAAGAAATGGAAACCGTCATTCAGGCGATGACAGATTTTACGAGGCGATCATGACCGCAACACCGCATTTTGACCGCGTTGCCTTGATCGGCATTGGCCTCATCAATTCGTCAATTGCGCGGCTTATCAAACGCGATGGGCTGGCGGCATCGATGATCTGCTGTGCACGGCGCCAGGAAACTCTGGACGAGGCCCGCGCTCTTGAGCTGTGTGATGACTACACCACCGACCCTGCCGAGGCTGTGCGTGGGGCGGATCTCGTTGTGCTTGGTGTGCCGGTCGGTGCGATCAAGTCGGTGGCGGAGGCCATGCAGGGCGAATTACAAGCTGGAGCGATCGTGACCGACGTTGGCTCGGTCAAGGCAACAGTGATCAATGACCTGCGGCCTGTGCTGCCAGCGGGCGTTCATTTCGTGCCGGGTCACCCGGTAGCGGGCACCGAGCATTCCGGCCCCAGCGCGGGCTTTGCCGAATTGTTTGATGGCCGCTGGTGCATCCTGACGCCGGAAGAAGCGACTGATGAAGTGGCGGTCGAGAAGGTAAGAGCGTTCTGGGCCCATGCGGGTATGCGGGTCGACCTGATGGACGCGAAACATCACGATCAGGTGCTGGCCATTACCTCTCATCTGCCGCATCTGATCGCCTACAACATTGTCGGCACGGCGCATGACCTTGAAACCGTCACCGAACGCGAAGTGATTAAGTATTCGGCGGGCGGCTTTCGGGATTTCACGCGCATCGCCGCGTCAGACCCGGTCATGTGGCGAGACGTGTTTCTCAATAACCGTGAGGCGGTTCTTGAAATGCTCGGGCGCTTTTCCGAGGACCTCGCATCCTTGCAACGGGCGATCCGCTGGAGTGATGGCGATGCGTTGGAGGAACTATTCACCCGCACGCGCGAAATTCGCCGTAGCCTGATCGAGGCCAAGCAGGCCTGATTAGGCCTTGGAACAGGCCTTTGGAATGAACCGCTAGAAAGAAATCGGCGAGAGCTTGGCGACCTCAACCGGACCAACAAAGAGGTCGCCGTTCTGTGCCGTTACCGGCACACCGCGCAGGGCTCTCGGGCCGCCACCCTCCGGCTCATCGGCGAGCATATTGAATGCGACCTTGGCTAAAAATGCATCACCTAACGGTATTGCATTGCTCATGATGAGCGCGTCGATGATGTCGCCGTAGCCGATAATATCGGCGGTCATTGCGGCCAGCGGGCGCATGGCCTGGTCAAGTGTGAGCGTGCCTGTTGATTCCACGCCGAGCGGCCCCCAACGCACCTGCAGATCATTGACCTCAAGTACGCCACCGGCGTCTCGCCACAGCGCGGCGGCTGTCTGCGTGTCGCCATCCGGGAGGGTGCCGAACAGGCTGGCATCCACTTCGATGTATTCGACCTGTTCGCCCATCTCTTCGCCGAAGCCATCGGGCAGGCGAATGCCTTGCATCGACAGCGCGGCGCGTAAAACTTCCGTATCGACGCCGCCGGCGCCGTCGATCTTCGGCGCCAGACCGTTTAATTGGAACCGAGCTATTCGGGTTACGTCGTCAACCCAAGTGGCATCTATTGCGACATCAGTAAAATCGACATGCAGCGCCTGAATTCGGTCATCATCAATTGAGAGTCGTGCAAAGCCTGCGCCGACACCAAAGCCGAACTCCTCCCATATTTGCCCGTCGCGGGTACGAATGGTGGTGTGTTGTCCTGGCACGAGTGTTATCTCATCAAAGTTCCAGGGGGTCAGGTTTGCATGTAGTGAATCGGCCTCAAAGGCCCAGCCAGCAGCCGATGCATCCATTGCCGGCGCGTCGATGGAGACGTTCAGCGCCAGCGGAAACCCGCGCACTCGGGTGGCATGATAGGTCACGGTGTGGCCGGCGGCGTTTTGTTCACTGGCCCAGGCGTCAATACGGGATTCGATTTGCCCCGCAGCGATGTACCAATACCCGGTGTAGCCGGCAACGGCGATGGCGATGCCACCTAGAACACCCGTGGCGAGCGGCAAAATAGCCATAAACGGTCCTTCCCGATTCTCTGAGCCTGGAATCTGTCCGAAAAGCTAGCGGCGACACGCGATTGCGGCAAGAGCCCTGACACCAACTCCTTGCGGCGGGGACTCGGGCGGCTACACTGCGCGCCGCGCCCCCACTATTTGCGACATTGATTTCATGCGGCATTCTGACGACGAAATATGGATATTTGCTTACGGCTCACTCATGTGGCGCCCCGATTTCGAATTTGTCGAGGCCCGAGCGGCGCGGTTATCGGGGCTTCATCGCTCACTATGTATCTATTCTCATTTGTATCGCGGCACGCCGGCGTGTCCCGGGCTTGTGCTGGGTCTGGATTTTGGCGGCGCTTGTCGGGGTGTCGCTTTTCGTATTGCGGCGGCACAGGCTGACGATGTGCTGGCTGCCGTCGATGCACGGGAGGTCGTTTATCACGTCTATAAACGCCGTCTTGTGCCACTAACGCTGGTAGACGGGCCGACGCCTGGGCGCCGCGTGCATGCATACACTTACGTGGCTGATCGCTCTGGCCCGCAATATACAGGTCGACTGACAGAAAGTGAGAAGGTTGATCTGGTTCTGCAGGGCAATGGCACGACCGGATCTTCGCTGGAATACCTTGCCCAGACTGTAGAGCACCTGGATGAGCTAGGGGTGCCGGACCGCAGGCTCCATGACTTGCTCAAGGCCGTTAGGCTGAATGATCAGGCGTCGTAATCAGGCGCATTGTGAATACCCGCACGAGGCACACACGTCGCATCCTTCCTGGTGTACCAGGCTTGGCTGGCTGCAGCGCGGGCATGAGCTCTCGGGTGACCTCGGCGAGTTGTCAATTGTTTCACCTGCAGCCGCACGGGCGGCATCGGCAATCTGGCCGCCTTCCGACTGCGGCATGAAACCAATGGCGATCAGGTGTTGCTCAATCACGCCGCCGATTGCCGCCAGCAATGACGGAATGTAACGCCCGCCCATCCATTGCCCGCCGCGCGGATCAAAGACCGCCTTCAGCTCATCGACGACAAACGTGATATCGCCACCGCGGCGAAACACCGCACTGATCATACGGGTCAAGGCGACCGTCCAGGCGTAATGGTCCATATTTTTCGAGTTGATGAAAATCTCGAACGGTTGGCGCCGGCCATCACGAATGATGTCGTTGATGGTGATGTAGATTGCGTGGTCGTTTTCCGGCCAGCGGATCTTGTAGGTATTTCCGTGCAGGGCCTCCGGCCGCTCCAGCGGCTGCGTCATATAAACG
>JABJCZ010000152.1 GCA_018668475.1 Alphaproteobacteria bacterium
CAAAGCCAGTTCATGCCCTCCAGTTTTCTCAATTATGCAGTGGATTACGACGGCGACGGCAAGCGCGACATCTGGACCACCAAGGCGGATGTATTCGGGTCTGCCGCGAATTATCTTTCCGGCTCAGGATGGCGTAGCGGTGAAACCTGGGGCCGCGAGGCCAGCTTGCCGGCTGGATTTGACCCGACATTGATTTCCATGGATGTCGCCAAGCCGCTGGCGGCCTGGCAGGCGCTTGGCGTGCGGCGAGCTGATGGGCGCAACTTGCCGGCGGCCGACTTGATGGCGTCGCTGGTTCTGCCAGGTGGAGAAGGCGGGCCGGTCTTTCTGGTTTACGAGAACTATCGGACCATCCTCAAGTGGAACCGGTCGCACTATTTCGCCATGGCTGTCGGTCATTTGGCCAATGCCATTGGGGCGTCATCGGCCAAATCGGCTCCATGAGGAGAATCATAGGAGCCAATAGCCGGGGAGGCTTCGCGATGGCGCGGCGCATTACCGGGCGCCTGATTGCATTAACTGTTGTTGCTGGCGCGTTGGTGGGCTGCGCGGAAACCGAATTTCTTATTCATGCCACTAAACAACTTGATCGCGATGAACCGCCGGCCGCTGCCCGCCATGATCCAGGTGATCCGGTGCCAAAGGGCTATAAAGTTGGCAGTGCCTACGAAATCGCGGGGGTTTGGTACTATCCGTTTCATGACCCGCAATATGATGAAGCTGGTATCGCCTCATGGTATGGCAAGCAATTTCACGGTCTTTCTACCGCCAATGGCGAAACCTTCGACATGAACACGCTGACGGCGGCCCACAAGACGCTGCCGTTGCCCAGCATCGCGCGGGTCAGCAATCTCGAAAACGGCCGCTCCCTGATTGTGCGGGTCAACGATAGGGGGCCGTTCGTCAATGGCCGGGTTATTGACCTGTCCCGCAGGGCCGCCCAGCTGCTCGGGTTTCAACGTAAAGGCACTGCCAAGGTGCGTGTCGAGTTTGTAGAGTTTGCCCCGTTGAATGCCTTCGCAACCGCCGATTCCGCGTACGGGACCGCGCGCGCGCGCCGGGTGCAAGCTGCCGAGGCGCCGACCGTCGACCGGGTTGAATCTGGTGGCATATCGGTTGAGGCAGTTGAAAAACCGGCCCAGGCCGACATTGCTGTGGTCGACAGTCCGGATGATGGCGGTGGCCTGATCTCGGCTCAGGCTGCTGAAATCGAACCCATCGCATCCGCCGGTCCACCTATCTTCATTCAGGTCGGCGCATTTGCCAATGAGGCGAACGCGGCACGGTTGCGCGGGCAGTTGCAACGTTTCGGACCCAGCCAAATCAGCAAAATCGTTATCGATGGCCGGACCCTTCATCGTGTTAGAATCGGGCCGCTGGCATCCGTGCAAGGCGCCGATGAGACGCTGACGTTGCTCATCCACGAAGGGTTCACGGGTTCACGTATTTATATCGCCCGATAGGACCCGTCAGCAGGCGATACAATTGCGGTTCCCGTCAGTGGCGACGCTGACTATGGTTATTATCTGGTTGTGGCGCTGTGTTGCGTATTTTGGCCACGGGATTTACAGGGCCGGTGTTCGACATTCGTTTCGGGGAGCGAGCGACATTTTGTGGATGACTAAATATTTGCGATTTCGGCAAAGGCGGCACGGAGCCTTGATTTCTGCAGCTCTTTTGGTGGCACTGTCGGTCGCCTTGATGATGTCGGCGTCGCCGGCGCGTGCCTTCGACACGTCAGCAGCGCAAGTCATCATGGTCGATGACATCACGGGCGCGGTCCTGTTCGAAAAATCGTCAGATTCGCTCATGCATCCGGCCTCGATGAGCAAACTGATGACGCTCTATGTCACATTTGGGCTGATTGCCGAGGGGCAGCTTTCGCTCGATACGGAGTTATCTGTGAGCGAGCGGGCCTGGCGCATGGGTGGGTCGAGAATGTTCGTGGATGTTGGCTCGCGGGTGTCAGTCCGCGACCTGCTACGCGGTATCATCATTCAATCAGGCAATGACGCCTGCGTCGTGCTGGCTGAAGGGATCGCAGGATCCGAGAGTGAATTTGTTAGCCTTATGAACAAGAAGGCCACGAGTATTGGCCTGTCTTCCAGCAATTTTATGAACGTAACCGGATGGCCGCATCCTGACCATCTCACGACCGCCCGCGATCTTGCTGTGTTGGCTCATCGAATCATTCACGATTTTCCACAGTTCTATCGGATTTTTGAAGAGAAGCAGTTTGAGCACAACGACATAACGCAAGCGAACCGAAACCCGCTACTGGGCAAGTACCACGGCGCGGACGGCCTGAAAACGGGCCATACCGAAGCCGCTGGCTATGGACTTACGGCGTCAGCGTTACGCGATGGCCGGCGGATTATTCTCGTCGCCAACGGCATGACGAGTTCGAAGCAGCGCTCCAGCGAGGCTGAACGCTTGTTGGATCACGGTTTTCAAAATTTTCGGAATTATGACCTGTTCAAGGCCGGAGACGTGATTGATGAAATCGACGTTTGGCTGGGCAAGGACAATGCGGTGCCGTTGGTCATAGACAATGATGTGACATTGACCCTATCTCGCACGGCGCGGGCGGGAATGGTGGTCAGGGTCCTTCGCCCTGAAGGTCCCGTGGCCGCGCCGGTCGAAACTGGCCAGACAGTGGCAAATCTCAATATTGCGGCGCCGGGTATGCGCACGATCAATATCCCGTTGAAAGCTGGTCGATCCGTTGAGAGGCTGTCGGGGTTCGGACGGATTGGTGCCGCCTTCAGCTATCTCATCTGGGGCGAGCAGGGGTAGGTAATTGCCATTGGCCCGCGGACGCTTCATTACGCTTGAGGGGGGCGAGGGTGCTGGCAAAAGCACCCAGACCCGTCGTTTGCAGGAACGATTGCAATCTGCCGGCCATGAGGTTGTGGTAACCCGCGAGCCAGGCGGCTCTGAGGGTGCGGAGGAAGTGCGAAACCTTCTGGTATCTGGGTCGGTCGACCGTTGGGATGCGGTGAGTGAAGCCATGCTCCATTTCGTTGCGCGGCGCGACCACTTGTTGCGCCTCATTGAGCCTGCTCTTGCGAAAGGAATATGGGTTATTTCCGATCGCTTTACGGACTCTACGATCGCTTATCAGGGATACGGGCAGGGCGGTGATCTGACAGTGCTCGACGCGGTGCGGCGCATCGCCATCGGCGACTTTGACCCGGATATGACTTTGCTTCTCGACCTGGCGCCGGAGGACGGCCTCGCCCGGGCAGCAAGCCGTGACAATGAGGCCTCAAGATACGACCGGATGGGCCTCGCCATGCACGAGCGCTTGCGTGCCGGGTTTCTTGCCCTCGCGGCAGCGCAGCCAGAGCGGATTGCCGTGGTCGACGCATCCAGTGCAGAGGACGACGTTGCAGACCGGATATGGGCTCTCGTCCGGGAGCGGTATGGCCTCAGCGGGTCGACCTGATGGCCAAAAAACGCGTCGAAATTCCGGAAAGCCCGTTTCCGCTACCGCGTGAGGTGCCCGTGCTCGTCGGTCATTCCGGAGCCGAGGAAACAATGCTCGCCTCATGGAATTCGGGCCGTATGGCCCATGCGTGGCTCATCACAGGGCCGCGCGGCATTGGCAAGACCACTCTGGCATTTCGTTTCGCGCGCTATGTCTTGGCCGGCGGCTCATCTGGTCCCGGTATGGAGATGCCGGCAGAGGATCCGGTTTTTCGGCGGGTCGCGATGGCCAGTCACGCCGACCTGTTGACCCTTGAGCGCGCCTTCGATGAGAAAAAAGGTCAGCGGCGCAGCGAAATCGTCGTCGATGACGTGCGGGCGATGAACCATTTTGTGGTCCTGACCCCGGCGGAATCTAACTGGCGCGTGATCGTCGTGGACGGCGCGGAGGAAATGAACCGCAACGCGGCCAATGCTTTGCTGAAGCATCTTGAGGAACCGCCTCCAAATACGCTGTTTTTGCTTACGAGCCACGCGCCGGCGAGGTTGTTGCCCACAGTGGTCTCGCGTTGCCGGCAATTGGCACTGCGCCCGCTAGCAAACGCAGAAGTAAGCGGTATTTTGCGCGGCTCTTCGGTATGTGGAGGCATCAGCGATGATGATCTGGGTATGCTTGTCACCCTGGCAGAGGGCAGCCCGGGGCGTGGCATGGCGCTGGTCGAGCAGGGGGGTATTGAGCTTTACCAAACCCTGTTGTCGCTACTCTCAGGATTACCTGATCCCGATGTAGAGGCCTTGCACACCTTTGGGGACCGGCTCGCCAAGAAGGATGCCGTTGATGCTTTTCGTACGGTAACCGAGTTGTTGTTGTGGTGGCTTGCCCGGATCATTCGAACGCAGGCTCAGCAAACGGGCGGGGGGTCTTCGGACGCCGTGGAATTGATGCCGGGTGGCGTGGACCTTGGATCGCGGCTTGTGGCGTCGCGCTCGCTTGATCAATGGGTTGAGGTGTGGGAGAACGTGCGGCGCCTGTTTGCCAGCACTGAGGCCATTAACCTGGAGCGCAAACAGGTTTTTCTGAGCGCCTTCACAATGCTGGCACGTGCGGCGCGTGCCTGACCATTCCTTGAAGGAGCTCCGCCGATGACGCGGCCATCCGCGTATTACATCACGACGCCCATCTATTACGTCAACGATCTGCCGCACATCGGCCATGCCTACACGACGCTCGCCTGCGACGTGCTGGCCCGGTTCATGCGTGCCGATGGCCACGATGTGATGTTTCTGACCGGCACCGACGAACATGGCCAGAAGGTCGAAAAGTCGGCGTCGGCGGCAGGAGTGGAGCCAATGGCATTTGTTGACTCTGTCTCCGAGCGGTTTCGCGATCTTGCTGGCGTCATGGGCTTCACGAACGACGATTTCATTCGGACGACCGAGCCCCGGCACATTTCATCATGCCAGGAAATATGGCGGCGAATTGCAGCCAATAATGCGCCAGATAGTACCGAGTCCAACATTTATCTCGGTAAATATGATGGCTGGTATTCGGTGCGCGATGAGGCCTTTTATGCTGAATCAGAGCTGACGAAAGGCGCGGATGGCGTGAAGGTTGCGCCCTCGGGCGCGCCGGTCGAGTGGGTCGAGGAGCCGAGCTATTTTTTCCGCTTGTCGGCCTGGCAGGAACCGCTTTTAAAGTTTTACGAGGACAACCCTGACTTCATTGCGCCGGACAGCCGGCGCAACGAGGTCATCAGCTTTGTGCGCTCCGGCTTGCTGGACCTTTCCATATCGCGCACAAGTTTTTCGTGGGGTGTCCCGGTGCCGGATGACCCCAAACACATTATGTATGTCTGGCTCGATGCGCTGACCAACTACATCACCGCCGCCGGGTTTCCCGACGAGAGCAAACCGAGCTGGGAAACCTACTGGCCGGCTGATCTGCACATGGTTGGCAAGGATATCGTGCGCTTTCATGCCGTTTACTGGCCCGCCTTTCTGATGGCTGCGGGGCTGGCGCCGCCCAAGCGTGTCTATGCCCACGGCTGGTGGACCAACGAAGGGCAGAAGATCTCCAAGTCCTTGGGCAATGTCATTGATCCGCTTGAGATGGTTGAGCAATACGGGCTCGACGCAGTGCGCTATTTTCTGCTGCGTGAGGTGCCATTTGGCAATGACGGCGACTTTTCGCGTCGCTCCATGGTCGGTCGCATCAACAGTGACCTTGCAAATGATCTTGGCAATCTGGCGCAACGCACACTTTCGATGATTGCCAAAAATTGCGACGGGCAACTGCCATCCTTTGACGCCGCTACAGCACCGGACGCCGATTTCGCATCGCGTGAAAGTCTACTGGCCGCTCGAGGGCTGATTTCTGGCCTTCGGGATATCATGGGCAGACAGAGTTTCCACGAGGCGCTGGAGTTGGTCTGGACGGTGGTTCGTGATGCCAACCGGACCATTGATGCTGATGCACCGTGGAAGCTGCGCAAGACCGACCCAGAGGCGATGAAGGCCGTGCTTTGGCTTCAAGCCGAGACGATACGTCATATCGCCATCGTGCTGCGGCCGTTTATGCCAACCGCCATGGATGCGATGCTTGACCAATTGGGTGTCGGCACGGAAGCGCGCGAGTTCAGCTGCTTGAGTAGCGTCGGTGAATTGACAGATGAGCACTCTCTGGTGCCAGGCACAGCGTTGCCCAAGCCGTCGCCCGTGTTCCCGCGTTATGTCGATGAGGAAGAGGAGGAGGGCGCCTAAGAGC
>JABJCZ010000153.1 GCA_018668475.1 Alphaproteobacteria bacterium
CTGTCTGTTTAGCAATGTCGGTACGGATGTCATCGTAGATATTTCTGGTTGGTTTAGTGGTGACGAGGCCGAGGCTTTTGTCGGTGCAACGCCAAAGAGATTTGTGGATACAAGAACAAATTTTGGGCCTGCACCGGGCGACCAAAGTGCGACCCGACGCCAGAAATCAGGCGTCGGGTCGTCTTTGTCATGCAGGCTTAGTGAACGGCGACTGTGGTGAACTTGCCATTCTTGACTTCGAGTTCCTTGTAGGACCCGAAAGCCTCACCAACAGCAGAAAACTCGACGTTGGTAGCGCCCTCATAATTGACCTGTCCGCCATCGGCCAGAATCTTGAGTGCTTTGCCAAGTTCGCCCGGGTAGATTTTTTCGCCCGGTGCATTGGCGACATCCATGACTTTGGATTGGATACCGGCGCGGTCAGTTGAGCCGGATGCCTGCATCGCAAGTGCGAGCAGAGCAGCAGCATCATAGGATTCAGCACGGAACGGGCCGTCACCATCAATGCCATGAGCGGAGGCGTATTCGAGGAACTGTTTTGCGCCTGCGGACTCAGAACCAGGCACCGTGCCAATGGCGCCAGTGAGGCCTTCTCCAATGCTATCAACCAGTGCCTGACCGATCATGCCGTCAGCGAGGATGAAGTTGCTGAATGCGCCGGTGTCGAGCGAGGTCTGAATGATGCCTTTACCGCCCTGGTCGAGATAACCGAATACAACGAGATGCTCCGATCCGGACGCGGACAATGCGCCGACTTCAGCGGAGTAGTCACCCTTGCCATCTTCATGAGCAGCACTGATCTCGATCTTGCCGTCAAAAGCGTCGGCGAAGCTGCTCGCCAGACCCTTGCCATAGTCGTTATTGGTGTAGGTGACAGCTACGTTGTTAATGCCGCGGCTCTTGAGAATGCTGGCGAGAACTTCGCCCTGGCGCGCGTCTGATGGCGCCGTGCGGAAGAAATAGCCGTTATCGTCGATGGTCGAGAGTGCGGGCGATGTTGCTGACGGGGAGACCATGACGACGCCATTAGGCACAGCGACGTTGTTGGCGATTGCCGTGGTCACACCGGAACAATCGGCACCGTAGATAGCAGCAACACCCTCGGATGAGATGAGGCGCTCAGCAGCGGCGGTCGCAGCGGCAGCATCGATGCAGGTGGAATCGGCACGAACTGCAACGATCTTCTTGCCATCCAGCAGCATGCCGGAATCTGAAACTTCCTTCATAGCAAGCTCAGCTGAAGCGGCCATGTCAGGGGTCAAAGATTCAATTGGGCCAGTAAAGCCAAGGATGACGCCGATCTTGACCTCGTGGTGACCAGCCTGGGCGAACGAAGCCGCGCCCAGACCAAGAGCAACGAGCGATGCCGCCGCAATGGTTTTAAGTGGTGCTTTCATCAGTAAGACCTCCCAAAAATTCGTTTGTTTGATTCCCGCCTGAGGCGTTGATGCCACGGCTCGGTTTTCAGACTTCCATAGTGAAACATGCGGCTCGCAGAATCCAGAGCAGGTTTTCTGGCTGAATTGACCCGGTTGAAAAAATGTATCGCGCACTAGCGCCGTGAGGCATGCACGCGGACCAACCGGCTGGACCAGGTTGATCGGGGCCTAATCGATGTTAACTGCGGAGAATCAAACGCGAACCGTCAGCACGAGTGAGCCAGGCCGTTGTATCTCCGATGGCGCCAATGATCGCTTGCGCCTGGCCCGGGTCCATCACTACTAGCGCTGTGGAGAGGGCGTCGGCAGTTGTTGCGTCGCGGGTAGAAACACTTGCGCCTTTAACGCCCAACGCGCTTTTGGCTTTCGACGGGTTGAGCAAATGGTGATGATCTCCCGATGCATCGAAGCGGCTTTCATACCCGCCGGATGACGCCAATGCGCGTTGGTCGAGTTGAACCGTGCGCCAGACGTTTGCTGGCAAGTTGGGGTCGGCGAGGCCTACCTGCCACGGTGAGCCGTCCGGTCGTTGCCCGGATGCAACAATCTCTCCCATGTTGACCAGAATGTTGCTGGTGCCGGCAGCCTTCAGTCGCGCGGCGATACGATCCGTGATGAAGCCCTGGGCGATACCGTTAAGAGTGACGGCCATGCCGGGCCGGGCGAAATAGATTTTTTGCGTGCTGTAGCGCACGTGCTGAAAACCGATGCGGGCGCGGGCATCGGACAAGGCCGCGGCCGGTGGCCCCGAAGGCGCAGCACCGTCACGTGAAAAATGGTCAGCGTAGAGGGCCCAGAGAGGCTGAATGGTTGGATCAAACGCGCCGCCGGATAGTTGATGAACGTCGCTGCATCGATCAAGCAACAATTGTCTGACGTCAGCGCTTATGGGACAAGCTAGTCGGATTGCATAAGGGAGTGTTTCTGGCTCATCGTAGTGACCGAAGGGAACGAAGATGAGACAGAAATCGGAGACACGC
>JABJCZ010000462.1 GCA_018668475.1 Alphaproteobacteria bacterium
ACTACACCACTTTTACCGATCTGCCAAACTACATCTTCCAATGTAGTAATGACGCCCTCGGCTTGTTCCTTCAGAGCAAAAGCTCCGCGAGGGTGGTTAGAAGTATGTCCTAGCCTTAAATACTTTAAATTATCACAAAGTCGATAGACAAGTCCATCGGTAGGATAATCACTCGTATCAAATGAGTCTACAACAGTAAAACCGTGAAATTCTAGTCTGCGCAAAGCACCACTATATTGCTCGGAAAGTTCTGGTGTAGCATCGTAAGCAACGAACACTAAAGGGCGAGTTTTGAACTCTTCGAGTCCTTCTTCTCCCTTTAGACCGAGCGACCCCGCAGCGAAATTGCGAGAGTTCGGAATACTACTAGGGGCAACAACCTCCCCTGTTATTTGGATTAAACGCTTATCCATAATCTCCGTAGGGACTAGGGTGGACATTTTATCCGTGATGTCTCTACCTTGCTTACCATCACCCCGAGTTAAAGCTAACTCTAGGCATCCGTCTGCATATAGTAAAGAGACAGCAGCTCCATCAAGTTTAGGGCTACATACGCAATCATTTATATCCAAAGGAGCTTTAGAGATGTCAAAACATTTCTGCAGTGAATACATCTGGTAAGTATGCGGAATCGCATCCGTAACAGTATACCCTACTTTATTGTAGTTATGTTTATGGGCTAGAAGGTCGAACTCACTATCAGAAATAATGGGCTTACCTTCATAGTACATCTTACTCGCTATGTGTAGAAAATCTTGCATTTATAGTTTTCCTAAATTTGAAGAACTATTATACGCAATTCTAAGCATCTTGTCAAGAACTATTTCAACTTGACCTTAATCAATCAAGGGCGTTAGGTGCATATCAATCTTACCGAACTTGTAAGTGCCCTTAGGCCAAGGATATACTGCATCCTCTTTAAGAGGATAACACCTAAACATTTCTATATTAAAATACTTACTAATAGTACCATACCACCAACCATCGGTCTGTACCATTATATGAGCATTCCTTCCATCCCTTAAACGACAGAAAGAAGGAACTAGGGAAATGATAAAATATGCTTCTTTTTTAACAACCCTTTTTAAGTCTGCTAGTACATTATGTAAACATTCAGGTTCTACGTGCTCTAACACATCTAAACATATTACAAAATCGTTAGGTTCAGGAGTTTCACTTATCTTGGCGATTGCAGGATCGTACTCTGTTATATCGAACTTTGCCATAGACTTGCACTTTTTCAGTGTGCCTCTACCTGCTCCATAATCTAGAAACTCTTTCGTACCACTAGCCTCTAAGAAAGGCAGCAATCTCTCCGCCATAAGATGGGATGTAACTCCCCACTCTTTTTTATTGTGTTCATGCTCACATAACTCTAGATATGCGTCAGTGATTAGTATTGGTTTCAATGTATAACTCCTGAATCAAATCAGAAAAATACTCCTGTATAATTTCTTTTGATTCTGCTAATGATAGTATCTCTACTAGTCCTATAAATAACTCTCTTGAGTTACTTAAATCTAAAGGTAACGCTATACCTTCAGGGGTAGGTTTCCATTCCTCGTCAAAGTCCATGTAATACTTACGCAGGTGCATATACTCCACACCTCTGAACGTATTGATAGTTAGACGTACTTGTACCTCTTTTATTGTGTCGTAATGTATAACTCTGGAGTATGCTTCGGGGGCTTCGTGAAGATCCATTATCTGCGATCCTCATTCTTTAGCACAGAGGCCAAAGGGACGACGCTAGATACTGCAGAAGGTTTCAGTAGCCGATATGAGTCTGTATCCCAGCAAAAGAAAAGCATTGTATCTTCGCTTTCTACTGCTCTATTCTTTTTCTTTTGAATATAGGGAGTAGAAAAGTCTAAAGTACATACATTATATTTTAACTTTCTTGAATGCTCACTGCGGTAAGTGATAATTGCATCGCCATAATCTCGCACTAAGTGTGCTAGTTCTTGCTTTTTCACTGATGGTTTCCTTATGTAGTAGTTTAGCAATAATAATTACAAACTTACATACTCTTAGGTCACTTTAAGTGGATAGCAAAAAGCCCCTACCGAAC
>JABJCZ010000017.1 GCA_018668475.1 Alphaproteobacteria bacterium
GGACATGTGAATGATCGATCCTTTGATGTCGGCTGCTCTCATCTCCCGCACCACCGCCTGAGTGCAAAAGAATGCCCCGCGTACATTCAGGCCCATGACGGCGTCAAAATCTTCTGGCGTAACGTCCAGTAGGGTCGCCGGCCGGTTGGTGCCGGCATTATTCACCAGTATGTCGACAGGTCCGATAGCTTTGAAGGCCGCGGCAATTTGTTCAATCTCTGCCATATCCAGCGGATAAATATCAGCCGCGCCGCCGGCGGCCTCTATGTCATATTTGCAGGCAGTTAGCTCTTCGGCATTGCGGGAGACGAGGGTGACGTGAGCGCCATGTTCGGCCAAGGCGGCAGCGGCTGCCCGTCCGATCCCCCGACCGGCACCGGTAACAATTGCCCGGCGCCCGTCAAGACGGAACGACGGTGTTTTAGGAAATGGATCACTCACCGTTCGGTCTCCCCGGTTGCCTGGCCTATGTGTTTTGGCCACCGTAGCGCCGCACACGGATATCCGCTTGCTCCTGGTGCCCGGCAAAGCCCTCAATTGCGCAAAGGCGAGAACAGTATTCGCCAACCTGGGCCGACGCTTCATCGGTCAATATGCGCTGATAGGTGCATGTCTTTAGAAACTTGCCGACCCACAGGCCACCAGTGTAACGCGCGGCTTTCTTGGTCGGCAGTGTGTGGTTTGTGCCGATTACCTTGTCGCCATAGGACACGTTGGTACGTGGTCCGAGGAACAACGCGCCGTAGTTGGTCATGTTGTCGAGGAAGTAGTCAGGGTCTTCGGTCATGACCTGCACGTGCTCGGATGCAATGTCGTCAGCCATGGCGACCATTTCGTCAAGGCTGTCGCAAACGATGACCTGACCATATTTCTCCCAAGCCTGACCAGCGACCTCGGCGGTCGGCAGGACCGTTAGTTGGCGCTCGACCTCAGCCATGGTTTCGCGCGCCAATTTTTCAGAATTGGTCAGCAGGATCGCCGGCGACGTGGGGCCGTGCTCGGCCTGACCAAGGAGGTCAGCTGCGCAGAGTTCGCCGTCGACTGAGTTGTCAGCAATAATCAGCGTTTCTGTCGGGCCAGCAAACAGGTCGATGCCGACCCGCCCATACAGCTGGCGCTTGGCTTCGGCCACAAAGGCATTGCCTGGTCCCACCAGCATATCAACACCGGCAATGCTCTCGGTGCCGAGCGCCATAGCGCCGACCGCCTGAATGCCGCCAAGCACATAAATATCGTTGGCACCGGCCAAATGTTGGGCTGCGACAATTGCCGAGGCAGCCTTGCCCTTGTAGGGCGGCGCACAAGTGATGATGCGTTTGACCCCAGCCACCTTGGCCGTCACCACCGACATATGCGCCGACGCGACCATCGGGTATTTGCCCCCAGGCACGTAGCAGCCAACCGCATTGACCGGCAGGTTCTTATGGCCGAGGACGACGCCGGGCAGCGTTTCCACCTCGACATCACGAACGGCATCCCGCTGGATTTTGGCAAAGTTGCGCACCTGGGTCTGGGCGAACTCGATATCGATCCGGTCCTGCGGGCTGAGATCATTGAGGCAGGCCTCTACTTCAGCGTCGCTCAGCCGGTAGTCCTCTCGGTCCCAGGCATCGAATTTTATGGACATCTCATGGACGGCAGCATCGCCGCGGCGGGCGATATCGTTTAGCGCTGTCTCGACGGTGCGACGCACCATGTCGTCCGCTTCGAGCGCTTCAGCGTCGCTAATTCCGGTTTTGAGGTATCGGGCCATCGACAAATTACTCCTGATGAGATGGTCAAGCCGGTCTGAATGGTTAGCCCGGCTGATGTGGCGCGTAACATAATGGAAACGGTCGCGCAGGGCAGCCCCGGATTTGCTGAAACTGTCAGAATGCGCGCTCCGGATGTGATGATGTTCTTCGATCAGCTTCGGCGCGGCAAAATGGCTGTCGACGTACCGTCCACGGCCCTTCAGAGTATGAGCTGACAATCAATTGAATGAGGAAAACCTGCGCCATGGTTCCCAAGTTGCACCCGCAGTGGGAGGCACTGGATTTCGCGGCTTTGTTTGCCAGCGACGCGGCCTTCGTCAATACCGATTCCCAAAACAGCATCCTTAGCTCCGAGGGCGTGCTGACCCATGAAAAAATATGGGAGGGCGCGCGGGAGCAGGGCGGCTCATTCAATAACATCATGCGCCTCGCCACTGAGTGCAGGGTCTCGGCGATGCCGTTCATGTGGCTGCGCTACGACCGCTTCATCGGTGACAAGGAACCCACCACGGTGATGGACGCGGTGCAGTACAGGCATTGGAACGCGTCATATGAAGGTGACACCGACAAGAAAGCCTGGGAGGCGGACCTTGTTGATGAGGTCAAGAATTTCATGGTCGAGGATGACCTGACGCTGGTTTATCCTGGGTGGAGCATTTTCGCCGGAACACCAGTAGACCGTTGGTTGAAGCAGCGCGGCGCCCGCACGCTGGTTCTGTCGGGGTATCACACGGACTGGTGCATTGAGATGGCGGCTCGAAGTGCGCGGGATCTTGGCTACATGCCGGTAGTCGTTGGTGATGCCTGTGGGTCCACCAGCCCGCTGCACGAAGACTCGCTTGCCCAGGTGAACGATTGCTACGCCCCGGTAATCTCCACGGATGTCGCAATCGCGGCTATTCGCGAGGGCCGTGAACGGACGAAAAGGGCGATGAACGATGCTTGATTTTACGCTGACCGACGACCAGAAGGAATTGATCGCCCGGGCCCGAACATTCGCCCGCGATGTGGTGGCGCCCGAAGTCCGTCACATGGATGAAACCAATGAATACCCCCGCAGTGTTGTCGATGGCATGGCCAAAGAAGACTTTATGGGCCTGACGCTTCCGACGGCCTATGGCGGCGGCGGGCGCCCGTTGATCGATGCGCTCCTGGTTGTCGAGGAGCTGGCCAAGGTGTGCGGCACCGTCGCGCGTATTTGCGTGGACGCCAATACGGCGGTGCAAAAGGCAATTGTTGAGAATGGCACCGAGGCACAGAAAAAGCGTTACTTGCCCCCGATTGTCGCAGGAGACAAGCCGGCGATCGCGATTACCGAGCCGGAAGCAGGTTCTGCCGCGACCGACCTGACGACGCGAGCCGAACCGGCGGAGGGTGGGTTTACGCTAAACGGAGAAAAGCGCTGGATTACCGGCGCCGGCGAGACTGACTTGTATCTGGTCTTCGCGCGGTTTGGCGACGTGCCGGGGTCGGCCGGAATTGGTGCCCTGCTGGTGCCGGCGGATACGCCAGGGCTGAGTGTGCCGAAAGTGCGGCAGATGATGGGTGTGCGTGGCATGCCGGAAGGCGATGTTGTTTTTGACAATTGCTATGTGCCTGCTGAAAATATTTTATTGCCGGCGGGTGCAGGCTTCAAGAAACTCATGGGAGCCTACAATTTGCAGCGGCTTGGCGCTGCAACTGTGGCGCTCGGAATCGCCCAGGGTGCCTTCGACCTCGCGGCGTCTTACGCGCTGGAGCGAGAGCAGTTTGGCCAACCGATCGGCGAATTTCAGGGTATTCAGTGGATGCTGTCGGACATGTATCAGCAGCTTGAATGCTCACGGTTATTGATCCACCGGGCGGCAGTCAATGCGGGCACTGGCCTACCTGATAAAACCGAAGCGGCGGTTGCCAAGGTACAGGCGGCTGAGATGGCGATATCGGTTACTAACACGGCTTTGCAGATACACGGTGCCGCGGGTTATTCGCGGGAATTACCGCTAGAACGAATGGTGCGCGATGCCCGCATGTTTACGATTGGTGGGGGTACCGCCCAGGTACAACGCAATCTGATCGGCAAAGAAATTCTCAAGAATGCGCAGCGGCAACGCCACATCGATTAGACGTCATCTGATCTCTGGAATATCAACACGATGAATAAAGACAAGCAGGACGTCGGCGAATTTGACTATGTGATTGTCGGCGCAGGATCGGCTGGCTGTGTGCTGGCAAACAGATTGTCGGCGGACCCAGAAAAACGGGTGCTGCTGCTCGAAGCGGGCGGGCGGGACAATTATATTTGGATCCATATCCCGGTTGGCTACCTGTATACGATGAACAATCCGCGCACGGACTGGTGCTTCAAGACCGAAGCAGAGCCGGGCCTGAACGGGCGCGCACTCAATTATCCGCGGGGCAAAACGCTCGGTGGCTGTTCATCCATCAACGGCATGATCTATATGCGCGGTCAGGCGCGGGACTACGACCAGTGGCGCCAGTTCGGCAACATGGGCTGGAGCTGGGATGACGTGCTGCCGTATTTTCGCCGCTCCGAGGATTATGTTCATGGTGAGGATGAGGCCCACGGCGTCGGCGGTGAGTGGCGCGTGGAGGAGCAGCGCCTTTCATGGGAAATTCTGACAGCTTTTCAGGAAGCCGCCGTTCAGGCCGGTATTCCCCGCACCGATGATTTCAATCGGGGAAATAATGAGGGGGTCGGCTATTTTCAGGTGAACCAGCGGCGGGGCGTGCGCTGGAGCACATCCAAGGCGTTTCTCAAACCGGTGCGCGAGCGCGCGAACTTAAAAGTGCTGACCCGGGCACAAGCGACGCGGATCGTGCTCGACGGCCGCAAGGTCACCGGACTGGAATTCGAACACGGCGGGCAGCCGGCGCTTGCGCGGGTGCGGGGGGAGCTTCTTCTTGCTGCAGGGTCCATTGGCTCGCCACAGCTAATGGAACTATCCGGAATCGGCCAAGGCGAGCTGCTGCAACGACACGGTATCGAGGTCGCCCATGAGATGGCGGGCGTCGGCGAAAACCTGCAGGATCACCTGCAGGTGCGAATGGTCTACAAGGTGCGGAACACGAAAACGCTAAACGAAAAGGCGAACAGCCTTATCGGCAAGGCGTCAATGGCCCTGCAATACGCGCTGTTTCGATCCGGCCCAATGAGCATGGCGCCCAGCCAGCTCGGATGTTTCACCAAGTCCGATCCATCGCAGGAAACCCCGGACCTGGAATATCACGTGCAGCCACTGAGCACCGAAGCTCTAGGGCAACCGCTACACCCCTTTCCCGGCGTTACCACGTCGGTCTGCAACCTGCGCCCGATGAGCCGTGGCGTCAGTCATATCAGGGATGCGAGCCACCGGAGTGCGCCCGTGATCGCGCCGGGCTATCTGAGCGCACCGGAAGACAGGCGAATTGCGGCGGAGGGCATTCGGTTGACGCGGCGCATCTGCGCGCAGCCAGCCCTCGCAAAGTATCAGCCAGAAGAGTTCAAACCGGGTGCGGACATCCAGACAGAAGAGCAAATGGCGAAAGCCGCCGGTGATATTGCAACGACGATCTTCCACCCCGTCGGCACCTGCAAAATGGGCGATGACCCTATGGCCGTCGTAGATGAGCGATTGAGGGTGCATGGTTTGACAGGCCTGCGGGTGGTTGATGCATCCATCATGCCGACCATCACGTCTGGCAACACCAATGCACCGGTCATCATGATCGCGGAGAAAGCCGCTGATATGATTCGCGAAGATAGCCGCGGTTAGGTATTTCCGTATTCAGTTTCGTTTCGCCGCAATTTTGAAAAAATTTCCTCGTTGTTTAAATAAAAGTCGTTTTTAATTAACCAGTAATTACTATTTAATTGTCACGGTTAGTTGAGTAATAGTAAATAGTGTTAGTAGAATATGGGCATGACCAGACATGACTATCGGTGTTTTGGAGCCATGCTTAAAAATCAACGCGGCAGTATCGGTGTGTTCGGCGCTTTGTTCCTGACCGTTTCAATATCGGCAGGGGCTTTGGCCGTCGATATTGGGCGCCTCGGGGTTTTGCGGAGTGAATTGCAAAACCGGGCAGATGCCGCTGCCATGGCTGGGGCCACCCAGCTCGATGGCCGCGCTGGCGCTCGGGCCCGAGCACTCGCAGTTGCCGGGCAGGCGACGACGGAATTCAGTAATGTGCCGGCGGGCGATGCCGAGCTGACTGTTTCCGGTGTGCGGTACTTCAGTGCGCTTGAACCTGATCTCGTTCTCGCGGATACAGATGCGGGTGCTGCATTTCTGGAGGTTTCGCTCGCGCCCAAAAGTGTTGAGATGGTGTTCGGTCCGATACTGGCCGCCTTCGGCCCGGACAGCAGCACCGCCGGGGCGCAATCCATGGGTGCGGTTGCTACGGCTGGCATTGACCCGTTCATCTGCCATGCGCCTCCGTTGATGATGTGTGACCTGATGGAGTTCGATCCGGCGCAGGACTTAACGGCACCCTCGGCAGCTGGTCGTCAGGTGCAGCTGAAGCAGTCGCAGAACAGTGGTAGCCCATTGGCACCCGGCAATTTTGGTTTGTTGTCTTTGCCTGATGGAAGCGCAGGTGCTGCAGACATTGAACGTGCCCTGGCCGCGGTCGAGCCGGAGGACTGCTACACACTTGATGTTACGACGGCGACCGGGTCCAAAACCCAGAAGGTTCGAAACGGCATCAATGCCTGTCTGACGTCAGCGCTTATGGGACAAGCTAGTCGGATTGCATAAGGGAGTGTTTCTGGCTCATCGTAGTGACCGAA
>JABJCZ010000475.1 GCA_018668475.1 Alphaproteobacteria bacterium
AGCTTAACGGCTTGTTTGTTAATAAAGATTAGACTCACATTAGAACGATCAAATACTTTTCGCTGTAAGGAAATAACCCCAAAATTTTCTGCGGCTGTGTTCAAAATTTCATCGCTACGTGTTTGGATGTCCATAAGTCCAATACGCCAATTTTCGTCAATGTTTCCACTCAGCCTTACTCCAGCTTGAATTGGAACACCCAAACCAATTCTTCTAGAAAAAAATTGACGGATAGTTTTGTATCCAAAGTTTGAAAATAAATCTCCATTTTCTAAAAAAAACTGCCTTCTTTCAGGAAAAAATAATTCAAATCTATCTAGATTTGTTACCTGTTGGTCTACTTCAGCTTGCGAAAAATCTGGTTTTATAGTGGCGTCTAAATTTAATGATGAATTAAGGCTATATTTTAAATCGCCTCCAATTTTAATTTTATTATTTGATGTTCCCCTATTTACGCTTTCCAGATTATTTGAAAAAAATGGAATTAAAGAAATGTTATTTCCTTGTTTTGGCGGTGGTGTATCCCATATGAGAGCTCCTGCATAGGCAAGGGTTACAGAGGGAAATTGTCTTGGGACAGGTGCCCAGCTTGATTTTTCACTGGCTTTTAAATCAAGCCGACTAAAGTTGATTCCCCACTCTGTAATTGCTTTGTCATAACGAATGGACTTAAATGGTATAGCAATTTCACATACCCACTTTTTTTTATCAAACTTCACTTCAGAGTACCATTTAGTATCCCAATTTAAATCTACATTTCGTCCATTATACATTGTCCCATCCCATTGAGCACCATAAGTATTCAGTCCAAAAGCAAAGCCAGTATTTTGATTATTGAAAGGATCTATAGCCACTAAGAAGTTGTCATTTTTACCAAAAGAAAAATCTCTTTTTAGCGACTCAATAACATAATCTCCTTGGATTCTATTATTGAAAAAAATGATTGCGATATATAAATTTTCCTCATCAAAACTAACACGAGCTTCTGATAATTGTGTTGCCTTCCCTGAATCTATAGGAGTTATCATAAAAAAATCTTTAGCTACTTCAGCATCTTTCCAGGTAGTTTCATCAAGAATTCCGTCTATTTTGATAGACTCCTGTGTCTTTTTAATTGACAGGCGGTAATTTTCCAAGTTTATTTGTCCTAAAAGATGTAACGGTAGGCAACTGAAAAATAATAGCTTGATGAGATTTTTTAACATAGTTTTAAAGAAAATACAATCGTGTTTTAAAAAAATTCCTTTTTAAAACACGATTGTAATTTGAGCTCTATATTGTTTTAATAAAAGTATCCCATTTTTTCGCATAAGAGCTCCATAAATAATCATTTTTCACTTTCATTAAATTTTTTTGATACCTCACATAATTATTTTTTTCTAACATATTTTTTATATTTTCTGCAATTTCCATAGGTTCTTTAGAGGTCCATTCGCCTGTTTTATCATTTTCAATAGGAGTCCTAAGTCCTTCAATATTAGAAACCAATATTGGTTTTTGATAAAAATAAGCAAGTGGAGTTACACCACTTTGAGTCGCAGTATGATAAGTTTGTGCAACTATATCTGAAGCGGAGAAAATTAAAGCAATTTCCTTAGAATTTTTAAAGGTTAAGTCAAAAATAATACGATCACTTATCCCTAAATGAGTAACTAGATCAGTATACTTTTTCGGATTTTCATAACATTCCCCTGCTATATATAAAACGATGTTATTATTATCTAGAAGAGTTTCATTGAATGCTTTTATTATTAGCTCTAGACCTTTATATTTTCTAATTATTCCAAAGAATAACACGACTTTAGTTTTCTCTGATACAGCTATTTTCTTTTTTGCTAACGATTTGTCAATTGGATCAACAAGTTTACTGGAAATTGGATGAAATCCTGTCCAAACTGGTTTTAAACTATTTTTTTTTATTTGTTTAGCAACATTATCTGAAAGAGTAGTAAAGCCATCTATTTTTTTTTCAAAATATCTATTTAAAAAGGAATCCCAAATTTTTGTTTCATGAGGTATCCAGTTGTCAACCAGTGCAATTTTTTTTACAAGTGAATTTATATTTTCGGCAATCACTCCATAAACTGGAGCTAGAAAGGGAGTGTAGTATCTAAAAACAATAGTTTTAGGATTTAGTTCATTTATTTTTTTTGCAACTTTTTTCCATCCAAAAGGTAAGTAGGCATGTATG
>JABJCZ010000154.1 GCA_018668475.1 Alphaproteobacteria bacterium
CTTGCCGTTTATCGTGACCGGCGCATCGCCATCATATTTTTTCTGGGTTTTTCCAGTGGTCTGCCGTTGGCACTGACCCTTGGGACCCTGGCCATCTGGCTATCCCGATCCGGCGTCGACAAAACCACCATCGGCCTCTTTTCCGCCGTTACTTTCCCCTATTTTTTCAAATTCGTCTGGGCGCCGCTGATCGACCATATCCGGCTACCTGGACTGACTCGTTGGCTGGGCCGTCGCCGCGGCTGGGCAGTTTTGACGCAGCTGGCGCTCATGGCGGCAATTGTCGCGATGGGGGGCGTAGATCCGGCGGACAACCCGGGCTTGCTGGCCATATTTGCCCTGGCAGTAGCTTTCTGCTCCGCCAGTCAGGACGTCGTTATTGACGCATATCGCGTTGAAATACTGGAGGAAAATAGGCTCGGCGCCGGTGCTGCGTCGGTTGTGTTTGGCTATCGCGTGGGCTTGTTGGCATCCGGCGCCGGTGCGCTCTACCTGGCCGGTTCAATCGACTGGAGCCTGGTGTATATCGTAATGGCGGCGTTAGTGGTCGTTGGCATAGTGACCATCCTGCTGGCTCCGGAACCTGCCGGCCCGGCACGGGCGGACGACCCGCGCAGCTTCATAATCTGGTTGCGTGAAGCCGTCATCGCTCCGTTTGCAGAGTTTTCGACGCGACCGGCATGGGTCGTGGTGCTTTTGTTTGTCGTATTTTACAAATTTGGTGATTCCCTGGCAGGCGCCATGACAGGCCCGTTCATGGTGGAACTCGGCTTCAGCAACGCCGAGATCGCCAATGTGGGCAAAATTTACGGTTTCGGCGCGACAATGCTGGGCCTCGCGATCGGTGGCGTGTTGATCGCTCGGCTGGGCATTGTCGGATCCCTCTGGGTGTGTGGCTTTCTGCAGCTCGCATCAAACCTGTTATTTGCCGTGCAGGCCTCGGTTGGCTACGACACCGCATTTCTGGCTTTGACCATCGGCGCCGAGAACCTGGCCGGCGGCATGGGTACAGCGGCCTTCGTGGCTTATCTCTCCAGCCTTTGCAATGTCTCCTACACCGCCACCCAGTATGCCCTTCTGAGCGCTCTCATGGCCGGTGCCCGGACATTTTTGAGCACACCATCAGGCTGGTTTGCGGAAGAGTTGGGCTGGCTGGCGTTTTTTGTCATGACCGCCGGTGCTGCGGTTCCCGGGCTGTTGCTGCTCGCCTGGCTCAGCGCGAGGCGAAATCCGCGCTCAGGTGACCGCAATGAGGGGCCACAACCAGATTGAAGCGGCCTCTTTCAAGCCTAAAGTTGCCGATTAGAGGCCATTTTTGTTGGAATTATTATCAAACAGCGCCGTACGAGCGCTCGGTAGCGGTTGGGCTAGTTTCCCAGGCCAAACAGGCCCATACCCTTGCGCCGTGGCTTGGCGAGGCGTTTATCGCCCCGCAAACCCGCAGAATTGGCCGGGCGAATGTCTTCAGGCGCCGTCGCGGGAGGGTCAGTCGGAGCATTCTCTCCGGGGGCCGGGACATACTCAAAATGGTCTGGCTGCGGCTCAGGTGTTGCCGTGTCCGTGGGGGTGGCGGGGGCAGCTTCCGGGGTTGTCTCAAGCGCGGCAGCGGGCACTACGGGCGCCGCAGGGCTCGCCATTTCTGCAGAATTTGTATCGACAGCTGACTGCGGCTCGGGTGCTGTCACGACAGATTTTGCCGCCGCTGCGGGTGTGCTGGTTTCTGCCGTTGATTCGTGAGCGAGCGGGTGCAGCCGCTCAAGAGTCTCTGCGTCCTTGCCGGCCTGGGCTAAATGATCAGCGGCCCAGTCATCGGACTTCCGATTCTTTTTAGCGGCTTTTACCGACGCCTTTTTCTCCTGCTCCGGCCCCGGCCCTTTATTGGCCTTTGCTTCAGATTTGGCCGATGGCTTCACGGCGGGGCGTCCGTTTTTGCCGTTTTTGCCATTGCCGGTCTGAGTATTTGTGATCGCCGCCTGGTTCAAATTGTCGAAGGAGAATGCCAGTTTCGGCTTCTCCGGCGCAGCGGCTTTGGCGGGAGCCTCAGGCGGCGAAACGCTGTTCGAATCAATACGGAGCGGTGCGGGCCTTCCCGCCGGCTCTGTCGGGACAGGCGCCGCAATTTGTGGCGCGCCAGTCGGTGCCGGGGCGACCGCAGCGGGCGGTGTGCCGTCTTCGGGCAGACGCTTGGACAATTCGCGGACCGCGCCCTCAAGCGGGTTCAGGCTACTGACGAGGGCGGCAGCAAACTCGCGTCCGCCGGTAGCAGCAGATTCTTCAAGCCGAATGGCTAATTGGCCGAGCCCTTTTGTGACGCTGCTCAGGCGATCTTCGCTGCGCTGGGATTGCTCGGCCAATCCGCGCATCAACGATAGCATTGCGATTTCGCGTTTTTCCGAGGCCTCCAGCCGGTTAGAAAGCACGGCCAAAGCCTGAGTGCGTTGCTCCACGCCGCCGAGCCGCTCGCTCATCTGGATCAATGCGGAATCACTGCTTTCTGCCGCATCGATACGCCGGGCCAGAGAAATCAGTGCCTGATCGCGCTCTTCATTGGCGCCGAGCCGTTCGGCCAGCACCTGCATGGCCTCGCCAACACCTTCTCCAGTAGGCGCAGTGGCGGGCACACTGGTGGGACCAGACGCAGCCTCTTGCCGCCTGGATCCACTGCCGAGATCCTCATTGGCGATCTCGGTCAGAGCATTGGTTACCCATTCGCCAAGCGTCAAGCGTCGACGCGCTGCGGCCTTGGTAGCCTTCGCCCGGGCCTCACGCGTTACACCGCGGATCGACCACGGTGACGATTGCTTGGCCTTGGTCCCGGCGCGCGCAGAATCCTTCGGCTGCTCGGCCGCCTGCTTTCCAGGCCGGGGGGCGTCGTCATGTGCCATGTGATACATAGGCCCTACACTCTGATAACAAGATGTGAACGCGGCACTCGGGTAACGAGAAGTAAACACCGCGCTTGTTAACCAATGTGTATTACATGCGTTCGGCGAATGTATCAAGTGTTAACATTGCATTTTTCGCGGGCATTCAGGGGTTTTGAAAAATATACCCGATATTGTGTAATACAGAGGGTGTCATACACAATATAAGGGATGTAACGTGCCTTTCACAAACCTGTTATGGAAGGCCGTCGTGTAACATCATCAAAAGACTACGCTTTTTTTGACATTTTTCCGACTCGAGTCGATTTGGTGAGACCCGGTGTCATACATCTACAATACCCACGGGTACCGTGCGCGATGTTATCGAAATACTGAATTTGACGCTGTGATACCGATCACAACTATGACTTTTCCGGGTCCAAGGCGTATCCCGCAGCCCTGACGGTGCGGATCAGGTCAGCCCCTCCGCCCTTGTTGAGGGCCTGGCGCAATCGCCGGACATGGACATCAACCGTCCGGGTCTCAAGAAAGACATCAGGACCCCATACGGCATCCAACAACTGTTCGCGGGAAAACACGCGCCGCGGGTGCTCCAGCAAATGCTTGAGCAGTCGAAACTCGGTGGGCCCCAGGTGGATAGCGCCATCGGCGCGCGAAACCCTATGGGCAGCGAGATCCATAACCAGGTCGCCGAACTCAAGCACATTGGCCGACAATGCTGGCCTCAACCGACGCAGTACCGCGCGAATGCGGGCCATCAGTTCATTGGGTGAAAACGGTTTCACCACGTAATCATCGGCCCCGCAATCCAGCCCGCGCACGCGGTCGCTCTCTTCGCCGCGGGCAGTCAGCATAATCACAGGCAGGTTTCCGGCCTCAGTATTGCGCCGGATCTGTCGGCAAACTTCCATACCCGACAGCGTCGGCAGCATCCAGTCGAGCAACACAAGGTCCGGAATACGCTCTTCGATCATCAAAAGGGCGTCTTCGCCGTCGACGGCCTCGCCGACTTCAAAGCCTTCATGCTCGAGGTTGTATCGCAGGAGCGTCAGCAGCGCCGGCTCGTCTTCCACGACCAACACATAGGGGCTCACCGCTCCAGCGCTTCGTCGCTGTCGAGCACAGGCAAATCCATTGCATCCATAAAGCCCTTTGGTCGGGCCTCAGTGACCGTTTTGCCGCTCACCAGAAATATAATGGTCTCAGCCATGTTGGTCGCATGGTCACCGACCCGCTCGATGTTCTTGGCGATAAACAGCAAATGAGTGCACGGCGTAATATGGCGCGGGTCTTCCATCATGTAGGTCAACAGCTCGCGAAGCAGACTGTTGTACATTTCGTCAACTTCCTCGTCCCGTCGCCACACCAGCATTGCCCGCTCGGCGTCGCGCTCCACAAATGCATCAAGCACATCTTTGATCATGGTTTGCACGGTCTGGGCCATGCGCGGCACAGCGAACGAGGGTTTGACCGGATCAAATTGATTCAGCGCGTGGGCGCGTTTCGCGACGTTGGCGGCGTAGTCGCCAATTCTCTCCAGATCACTGGATATCTTGAGGGCCGTCGTAATCAGCCGCAGGTCGACAGCCATCGGCTGGCGCAACGCCAATATCCGCAATACCTGATTGTTGATGTCTTCTTCCATCGCATCGGCCTTGCGATCATCGGCCACCACGTGATCCGCCAGTTTGCTATCCCGCCGGACCAGCGAATTAATCGCCCGCGCCAACTGATCCTCGATAAACCCGCCCAGCTCAAGAATTGTATTGGCGATACGGTCCAGCTCTTCGTCGTAGCTCTTAACGATATGCTCGGTCAAATTCCGAACTCCTCTTAGTATTTCGCGGCATCTCGGGCGCCTCCAAACAAGTGTAGCCCTGATGGGAGGACTCAGCCAAAGCGGCCTGTAATGTAATCTTGGGTCCGTTCTTGCCTCGGATTAGTAAAAATCCGTTCGGTCTCGCCAAATTCCACCAGTTCTCCCAAATGGAAAAAGGCAGTGAACTGGGAAACCCGTGCGGCCTGCTGCATATTGTGGGTCACCATGACGATTGTGTAGTGGTCCTTGAGCTCGTCAATCAATTCTTCGACGCGGGCCGTCGCAATCGGGTCTAGCGCCGAGCACGGTTCATCCATCAAGATCACCTCAGGACTGATGGCTATGGCGCGCGCAATACACAAGCGCTGCTGCTGGCCGCCCGACAGGCTGGTGCCAGGGCTATTGAGCCTGTCCGAAACTTCCTCAAACAGCCCAGCCCGCCGCAGGCTCTTCTCTACGATCCTGTCGAGCGCCTGCCGATCATTTGCCAGACCATGAATACGCGGGCCGTAGGCGACGTTGTCGTAAACTGATTTCGGAAAGGGGTTTGGTTTCTGAAACACCATTCCGATACGGGCGCGCAGCTCAACAACATCCACGTCACGGGAATAAATATCGCGCCCATCCAGCGTTACTTCGCCGGACACATTACAGGCGTCAATTGTGTCATTCATTCGGTTAAGGCACCGCAGGAAGGTGGATTTTCCACATCCCGACGGCCCGATTAACGCCGTCACCTGCCTGTCGGCGAGGTCCAGGTCGATACCAAACAGGGCCTGCTTTGCGCCATAGAACACTTCCACCCCCCGCGTTTGCATGCGGATGCGGCGTGCCGGCGCCGAGGTCGTCCCGGCTGTGGTATCGGCGGCTACTTCACTCATACCTGTTTCCTCCGGTCACGGACATCACCACCGAATTTCAAATTTTTGGCGCAAATAAATTGCCAGCGCATTCATAGCTACCAGAAACGCCAGCAACACCATGATTGCAGCAGAGGTTTTCTCGACAAAGCCCCGCTCCGGGCTATCTGCCCACAGGAAAACCTGCACCGGCAGCACCGTCGCAGCATCCATCGGGCTCCCCGGTGTATCCACAATAAAGGCGACCATGCCAATCATCAGAAGCGGCGCTGTCTCGCCCAGCGCATGGGCCATGCCGATAATGGTGCCGGTCAACACACCGGGCATTGCCAATGGCAACACATGATGGCTGACCACCTGAATCGGTGATGCGCCAACGCCATACGCCGCTTCGCGAATCGATGGCGGCACCGCTTTGAGCGCGGCCCGGGTTGCGATGATGATGATTGGCAAGGTCATCAACATGAGCGTAAGCCCGCCGACAATCGGGGCAGATCGCGGCAGGTGAAACACCTGAATAAAAATAGCCAAGCCCAATAGGCCAAACACGATTGACGGCACGGCCGCCAAATTATTGATGTTGACCTCAATGAAATCTGTGAAGCGGTTCTTGGGGGCAAATTCTTCAAGGTA
>JABJCZ010000155.1 GCA_018668475.1 Alphaproteobacteria bacterium
GACAATTTTGGCAACGTGGTTCATCTAGGTGAGCGCGACTGCTCAATTCAGCGGCGCCACCAGAAACTGTTAGAAGAAGCCCCGTCCCCCGCCCTGAACCAGGCGCAGCGCGACGAAATTGGGCAACGCGTGGCTCACGCCGTTCAGGAGCTGGGCTATCGCGGGGTCGGCACGGTTGAGTTCCTGTTTGCTGACGGCGAGTTCTACTTTATCGAAATGAACACCCGTATTCAGGTGGAGCACCCGGTGACCGAGGCTATCACCGGGATCGATCTCGTGCGTGAACAAATTCGCGTCGCGGCGGGCGCACCGCTCGGCTACACGCAGGAAGAAATCACCTTTTCCGGCCACGCCATCGAGTGTCGAGTCAACGCTGAAGACCCCGAAACGTTCCGCCCGAGCCCGGGCTGCATTGCCGGCTATCACCCCCCCGGCGGCCTGGGTGTGCGGGTGGACTCAGCGATGTATCAGGGATACGTGGTACCGCCGTTCTATGACAGTCTGATTGCCAAGGTCATCGTACACGGCACAAATCGCAATGAATGCCTGATGCGGCTCCGCCGAGCACTCGATGAATATGTTATTACCGGCGTCGAAACGACCATCCCCTTTCATCTCAAGCTGCTGTCCGAGCCCGACGTTGTTAACGGCACCTATGATATCCAGTGGCTTGAGCGCGAACGCGAGAGCTGATCAAAAGGGTTAAGACATGTTCCGGGCGAACGAGGAAACCGTCTCTCGATGATCCCGATGACCGCCGACCTGCTCCTCAACGCCTACGCCTGTGGCGTTTTTCCGATGGCCGAGAGCCGCGAAGACGATGAAGTTTTCTGGATTGACCCGGAAATTCGCGGTGTCCTGCCACTCGACAATTTTCATATGCCCAGGCGCCTCGCCCGAACTATCCGGTCAGGCCAATTTCAGCTCACCGCCAACGTAGATTTCAGTGCCGTTATCCAGGCCTGCGCCCATCCATCGGTGCGGCGACCGGATTCGTGGATCAATGACGAGATTATTGGCGCCTATTGCGACCTGCATAACCAGGGTTTTGCCCACAGTATCGAGTGTTGGGAAAACGGCAAATTGGCCGGCGGACTCTACGGGGTCTCACTGGGTGCGGCCTTCTTTGGTGAAAGCATGTTCAGCCAAGCACGAGATGCCAGCAAAGTGGCCCTGGCGCACCTGGTCGAAAGACTAAGGGCCGGCGGGTACCTGCTGCTGGATACCCAGTTTGTTACCCCGCATCTCGCCAGTTTTGGTGTGCAGGAAGTACCGCGCGGCACCTATCTTGACTGGTTGCGGCAGGCAGTTGCGCGGGAAGCAACTTTCTTTCCCTCAGGCTATTCAGGCAATGGCGAGCCGCCACCCGCCGCAATTACGCAATCAAGCACCCAAACATCATAAACGGCATGCTCCAGGGCATTTAGGCCAGGGGTCGATGCGAACATCCAGCCGGCGAATACCTGGTTGGGCGCCTCACCGTGTCGAATATCATTGATCTCGAGGTATGCCGTGCTTTCCGGCGGCTCTTCCGGCGGCGTGCGATGGCAAGCCCGAACCGTAATTTCAAGCGTGCCAAACCTGACCGGCTCGTCGAGCCGGACGATGATTTCCGAAATGCGTGCTGTGACTTTATCGAGTCCCTGAAGAACAGCCCCCTCGCCTGGGGTTGTCTCAGCTCGGACCGGAACTGACAGGCCAATGCTGCCACTCAGCGCGAGCGCCAGGACAACAGCCCCAAAGCGCCAGCCTGCGTTACTCTCCGCCAAAGACGAACTGGCCAATCAACTGCTCAATCATGATCGAAGACTGCGTGTAAACGATGGTATGGCCCGGCGACATCATATCATCAGCCCCACCTGGCTCGAGATTGACGTATTTGCCGCCAAGCAACCCGTCACTGACCACGGCAGCGGTCGTATCCATTGGCAGACCCACCTCTTCCGCAATGCTTATCCGCAAAATTGCCTGATAGGTCTCCGGATCAAGCCGCTGATCGACGACAGAGCCGACCTTGATGCCACCAACCCGCACATCGGCACCGTTTACAAGCCCGTCAATCCGGGTGAATTTTGCCTGAATTTCATAGCCCGTTACGGTGGCTACGCTGCTTCGGGTATATGCGAAGACGATGAACGCCACAGCAATTCCCAGGACAATCGTCCCCATAATTGTCTCGGCGACGCTTCTACTCATGTGTACATTCCTTCTTCATCAACGGCTGACCTTCTCCCCAAACGGCAGGCAACCGCGAATCATGCAAACCACAGGATCGTCATATTCGTCGATGATGACAAGCCTATGACGAAAATAGGCTTAATAGGCGGGACGGATGCCCAATTCGCCGCAAATCTAGCTCATACGATCAGCAAATATTGCGCCGATCTGACAGAAGGCCTCATTCATGAGCAAGTTCGGTATTAGTCAGCCCGTATTGCGTGTTGAGGATGAGCGGCTGCTCAAGGGCCAGGGATGTTTTCTCGACGATGTACCCCTCGAAGCGCCGCTGCATGCCGTTATGGTGCGCTCAATCCACGCGCATGCCGACCTGCTTGGTATCGATATAGCGCCAGCCATGGCCGTGCCGGGTGTCGTCGCAGTGTTAACCGCCAGCGACGTCGTGGAGGCCGGAATCGGCGATCAACCCTGCCTTATTCCGCTAAACAACCGTGATGGCACTCCGCGCGTCGACCCAGGACACCCGGTGCTGGCCGCTGATCGGGTCCTCCATGTCGGCGATAACATTGCCATGGTCGTCGCCGATACGTTGGCCGCCGCTCACGAAGGCGCGGCTGCTGTGCTGGTTGATTACGGTCCTCGCCAGGCGATGAGCGACCTCGCTTCAGCCACGCGTGCTGACGCGCCGGATATCTGGTCCGAAGCCCGCGGCAATATCGCGTTTGATTGGTTTGCCGGCGACCAGGAAGCAACCGACAAGGCTTTCGGAGCCGCTGATCATGTCGTTCGGCTCACACTTACCAACAACCGTATCGCCATCAACTCAATGGAGCCACGTGGCGCCATCGGTCAGTGGGACCCGGACGGCGGGCGCTATACATTCTGGTGCTCCAGTCAGGGCGTGCACCTGCCGCAAAGAATGCTTTGCGACATGATGGGAATTGAGGCGTCACAACTCCGGGTGATCACACCCGATGTCGGCGGCGGGTTCGGCATGAAAATCTTCATGTATTCCGAATACCCGCTGGTCCTGCTCGCCGCCCGCAAATTCGGGCGCCCAGTAAAATGGGCGGGTGAGCGGGCCGACGCTTTTCTCAGCGACACCCAGGGCCGTGATACCGAAACCGATGCTGAACTGGCACTCGATACCGAGGGGCGATTTCTGGGCCTGAGGATGTCTACCAAGGCAAACATGGGCGCTTATCTCTCGACCTTTGCGCCTATGATTCCAACTGGCGCCGGCACACGCCCCCTGCCGAGTGTCTACCGTATTGCCTCCGCTGCGATCGAGGTCAAGGGCGTGTTCACCAACACCACGCCAGTTGATGCTTATCGTGGCGCTGGACGCCCCGAGACCATTTATGTGCTCGAACGTCTGGTCGACAAGGCTGCCAGTCTCCTCGGCCTGACCCAGGACGAAATTCGCCGGCGCAACTTCGTCTCGCCTGCCGAAATGCCCTGGAAACTGGCGCTCGGCCAAACCATCGACAGTGGCGAATTTGAGCAGACCATGGAGCTGGCGATGACCCGCGCCGGCTGGGAGGATTTTTCGAATCGCCGCGAAGCCGCTGCCGGGCGCAACCAGCTGACCGGCATTGGTATGGCCTATTACATGGAAGTTTGTGGCGGCGGAGAGGACGAGACCGCCGCTATCCAGTTTCAGGAAGACGGCACGATTGACCTCATCGTTGGCACCCAGTCCAACGGCCAGGGCCACGCAACCGCCTATAGCCAGATCATCGCCGATCGCCTGGGTCTGCCATTGACCGGCATCCGTTTTGTAGAAGGCGACACAGACCTTGTGGCGAGTGGCCGCGGCACCGGTCGCTCACGGTCACTCCCCGTATGCGGCTCAGCCGTACTCAGAAGCGCCGAGGAAGTGATAGAAAAAGCCCGCCCACTCGCGGCTCATGCGCTGGAGGCTTCGGTCGATGATCTCACCTATGAAACCGCCACGGCCTCCTTCCGTATCGTCGGCACAGACCGCCGGATTGACTTGACGCAGCTAGCC
>JABJCZ010000156.1 GCA_018668475.1 Alphaproteobacteria bacterium
ATGCCAGCAGAAAAAGGCCCGGGCGATGCCGCAATCGGCGGCACGATCAATGGCGCCGCCACTTTCACAATGCGAGCCGGTCATGTCGGCGCCGATACATTGCTGGCGCGGATTGTGGCACAGGTCGCTCAGGCCCAGAGAAGCCGCGCACCGGCCCAACGCCTGGCCGATAAAGTCGCGGGGTGGTTTGTCCCTGCTGTGATCCTCGCAGCTATTGTGACAGCCGTCATGTGGGGTGCGTTTGGGCCGCCGCCGAGCCTGGCATTTGCGATCGTCAACGCGGTCGCAGTCCTGATTATTGCCTGTCCATGTGCGCTGGGACTGGCCACACCAATGTCGGTGATGGTTGGCATCGGGCGCGGCGCGCGTGCCGGCATTCTGTTTCGTGATGCTGAGTCCCTGGAGCTATTGGCCACCGTTGACACGTTGGTCGTCGATAAAACAGGAACCCTCACGGCGGGACGTCCGCGGCTTGTTGCGGTCGAACCACTCGGGAAGTATTCCGAATCTCAGATGCTCGGATTTGCGGCGGCCATTGAAGCGGGCAGCGAGCACCCGTTGGCCACAGCGGTGTTGGCCGCGTACCGTGACCTTGGTCTATCGCCTATCCTCGAAGCCGACGGTATTTCAATTGAGCCCGGCATGGGGCTTCGCGGCAGAGCAGGGGGGCTAGATGTTGTTCTCGGAAACCAACGCCTCATGCATCACCTCGACATTCCGCTTGAAGATAACGACGAGACCACACGTCAGCATCGCCAATTGGGACGAACGGTATCGTGGTTGGCAATTGACGGTGCCATTGCCGGCAGAATAATTGTTGAAGATCCCATCAAGGAAACCTCGCCGGCAGCCGTCGCTGAGCTGAAACGAGATGGCTTGCGAATCGTCATGTTGAGCGGTGATTCCAAGGGCACCGCGCAAGCCGTCGCCGATCGTCTCGGGATCGACGACGTAATGGCCGAGGTTTCGCCAGATGACAAAGGGGAGGCCATTCGCCAATTGCAGCGCGACGGGCATACAGTGGCCATGGCCGGAGACGGAATCAACGACGCGGTCGGACTGGCTGAGGCGGATGTCGGAATCGCTATGGGAACTGGTGCAGATATAGCTATGGAGGCCGCCGGGATCACGCTGGTCAAAGGCGACCTTTCGGCCATAGCGCGAGCGCGGCACCTCTCGGCAGCCACCCGTCGCAACATTCGGCAGAACCTCTTCTTTGCTTTTATCTATAATGGAGCGGGCATCCCCATTGCCGCCGGCATTTTGTTTCCGCCGTTTGGCATCTTGCTCAACCCGATGATCGCGAGCGCAGCCATGAGCCTGAGTTCCATTTCAGTCATATCCAACGCGCTGCGATTGCGCCGCATCAGGCTCTGAGGATCCATGTCAAAACATCGCTATCAACGCATCGCCCGGTTGTACGATTTTCTCGACAAGCCGTTTGAGTTCAAACGCTACCAGCCTCTACGCGGCACGATGTTTGAGGGTCTTTCAGGCAACCTGCTTGATGCCGGTGTGGGCACCGGGCGCAACATTCCTTTTTATCCCGCAGACGCAGACGTAACCGGAATTGATTTGAGTCCGGCTATGTTGAAACGCGCAAAAAAACGCCATGCCGAGGTTGGAAGCGACGCGACGTTGCTGGAAATGGATGCTCTTGATTGTTCGTTCGACGACGCGACATTTGATGGCATTGTCTCGACCTTCATGTTCTGCGTGCTTGATTATCACCAGCAATTGCCTGCGCTTAAAGAACTTGGTCGCATCCTGAAGCCGGGTGCCGAACTTCGCCTGCTGGAATACAGTTACTCAGCGGACCCGAAGCGTCGTTTCATCATGAGGCTCTGGGCACCTTGGGTGCATTTCGCCTACGGTGCCAGATTTGATCGAAACACACATGAATATGTCGAACAGGCGGGCCTTGAGCTGGTGGACAGCCGATTCGTGCTGATGGATGTCATTCGGATGATCGTTGTCCGTAAGCCAGCCTAAGTTCATATCAAAGTTAGCGCCGAACAGGAGACGCCCATGAAGATTGGTGAAGCTGCTCGTGCGGCGGGCATGTCCGCCAAGGCAATCAGGTATTACGAAGAAATAAACCTGCTTCCGAAACCTGCCAGAACCGCGGCTGGATACCGCGACTATCAGGAGCGGGATATCCAGCTGCTGCGGTTTGTGCAACGGGCGAGGGGACTGGGGTTTCCTTTGAAGGAGGTCAAAACCCTGCTCGCGCTCTATCTCGACCGGGGACGAGCGAGTAGTGACGTCAAGCGCATCGCACTCGATCATGTCGCCGCCATCGAGTACAAGTTGAAAGAATTGGAGTCGGTGCGCCAGACCCTGTTGCACTTGGCGACTGCGTGTCAGGGAAACGAGCGACCTGATTGCCCGATCATTGATGATTTGGCCGGCACACCTGAAACCACCACTCGTGCCGGAGACAACGAGGCCGTGTGACCAACTTTGCGTTCAGTGTACGTCGTCGTTGCCGAGGCCTAATAATCCTCGCGGCGCTCGTGGGCTTGGTTGCCTTCCAGGGACTGGCTCAAGCGGCAGAAATCACCGCAGCCGAAATGGCCAAACTGGATGCTCTGCCGCCCGGCAATGAGTTGTTGTTCGAGCAGGCCGACCCGCCACCACCGCCCGACAGAGTGAGTCCCACCGAACACGTCGTCGTCCCTGCGACCACCAGTACACTCAACCCGGACGACAACGATACATCAGCCGACAGTTTGCCGCCGTGGCGCCGCTACGCTGCCTATTCATCGGAACTGCGCGATGGTCCGCTGGTGGCTATCGTGATCGACGACCTCGGCCATTCCCGGCATCACCTGAACCCGGTTTTCTCGTTCGACATTCCGCTCACGCTTGCGTTCCTTCCGTATCCTGCAATGGCCCGGCAATTGGCCGCGAACGCACGATCGAAGGGCTACGAGTTACTTGTGCACATGCCAATGGAGCCCGGTGACGAAAATGTTGACCCTGGCCCAGGCGCGTTAACCACCGACCTTGATGACGACGCTCTACGTCAGGCCATTGTCGCCAACCTGAATGGCTTG
>JABJCZ010000157.1 GCA_018668475.1 Alphaproteobacteria bacterium
AGCGAAGCTGCGGCTCGGAAACATGGCCTGACACCGCGCGCGCGGGTGGTTGCCATGGCGACGGCGGGTGTGGCGCCCCGGGTGATGGGCTTCGGCCCGGCGCCGGCCAGCAAAAAGGCATTAGTCCGGGCTGGCCTGGGTATTGGTGACATGGACGTGATCGAACTCAATGAGGCCTTTGCAGCGCAGGCGCTTGCGGTGACGCGGGACCTTGGCGTGGCGGATGACGCTGCCCACGTGAACCCCAACGGCGGCGCAATTGCCCTCGGTCATCCGCTTGGCATGTCCGGCGCCCGTCTGGCGTTGACCGCCACAGCGGAATTGCACGCCCAAGGAACCGACCGCGCACTCTGCACCATGTGTATCGGTATTGGGCAGGGAATAGCGGTTATTCTTGAGAGGGTGTGAGCTGACAGTGTTGAGACTGGCGGGAGATGGTCTTGCAATATTTTACCGAAGAGAACGCAAACGATGCGGTTCTTGCGCGACTGGCCAATTGCTCTAACCCTCGGCTCCGCGAGGTAATGGAGAGCGTCACGCGGCATTTGCTCGAAGTGGTGCGCGAAGTTAAGCCAACGCCAGCCGAGTGGTTCCAGGCCATTCAGTTCCTGACTGAAACCGGGCAGATGTGTGACGACAATCGGCAGGAGTGGATTCTGCTGTCCGATATTCTCGGTGTGTCGATGCTGGTGGATGCTCAAAATCATCGCAAGCCCGATGGGGCGACCGAATCCACCGTGCTTGGGCCGTTTCATGTTGATGGCGCCCCGGTGCTTGAATTGGGGGCGACAATTTCCCGGGACGGCAAGGGGGATATCTGTGTTGTGGAGGGGAGGGTATCCGATATCGACGGCACTCCCATCCCCGGGGCAACGCTGGATGTCTGGCAAGCGTCCGACGACGGCTACTACGATGTGCAACAGCCCGGCGTGCAGCCTGAAATGAATCTTCGGGGACGCTTTGCGACCGATGCGGATGGCCGATACTGGTTTCGCACCGTCATGCCTCGCAGTTACCCTATTCCCGATGACGGACCGGTGGGTGGGCTGTTGCGCGGAATGGGCCGGCACCCGTATCGCCCGGCTCATATTCATTTTATTGTGGAGGCATTCGGGTTCGACCCCGTGACGACACATATTTTCGTCGCCGGAGACGAATATCTTCAGTCTGATGCCGTGTTCGGTGTGAAGAAATCTCTGGTGCGAAATTTTGCAACTGTAACGGATCAGGCCAAGGCAGATGACTTCGGGGTCCCGGCACCTTTTCGCCACGTTGAGCAGCCCTTCGTCCTCGCTGCGGCACCTGATGCCTGACCATATCTATCGGTCCGATACGCCGACCGGACGTTCTGACTTATGAGCAAGACACCTGACTCCGACGCCATCGGGTTTTTTGAAAAATATCTGACTGTCTGGGTCGTACTCTGCATTGCGGCTGGCATCGCCTTCGGCAATGTGGTGCCGGGTATTTTTCAGGCTCTTGCCAGTCTTGAATATGCATCGGTGAACCTTGTCGTTGCGGTTCTGATCTGGGCGATGGTCTTCCCGATGATGGTCAATATAGATCTCGCGAGCCTCGGCAAGGTGTGGGTTCGCCCCAAGGGGTTATTGATCACCATTGTCGTCAACTGGGCGATCAAGCCATTTTCCATGGCGTTTCTTGGTGTGCTGTTTTTTGAGTTCGTTTTTGCAGACATGATCGCGCCGGCGGATGCAGAACAGTATATCGCCGGGCTGATTTTGTTGGGTGCTGCGCCGTGCACGGCCATGGTCTTCGTCTGGTCACAGCTCACCCGGGGCGATGCGGCCTATACGTTGGTTCAGGTCTCCATCAACGACGTCATCATGGTGTTCGCCTACGCCCCAATCGTCGCGTTGCTGCTCGGCGTGACAGACATCGCGGTGCCATGGCCCACGCTCATTCTTTCGGTCGGTTTGTATGTGGTGGTGCCCCTGGTAGCAGGTGCACTGACCCGCCGCTATCTGTTGCGCCATGCGCGTCGCGGTGAAAACGGGGTGGCCGTCGTTGATCGTTTCAATAAAGCGGTGAAACCGGTTTCGGTTATTGGCCTGTTGCTTACAGTTGTTCTGCTGTTCGGTTTTCAGGGTCACGCGGTCATCAGTCAGCCGGTGATCGTGGTGTTGATCGCTATTCCTTTGTTGATCCAGTCCTACGGCATTTTCGGACTGGCCTATTTGGCGGCCTGGATTTGGCGGGTGCCCTATCGGGTCGCGGCACCTTGCGCACTTATCGGTACGTCCAATTTTTTCGAGCTAGCAGTTGCCGTGGCGATCAGTCTGTTCGGTCTGCACTCCGGGGCGGCGTTGGCGACGGTGGTTGGCGTGGTCGTCGAGGTGCCTGTGATGCTGTCGCTGGTTGCTTTTGCCAATCGCACCCAACAATACTTTCCGAAAGCCTAGCTCTTTGTGTGTGGTTGGCGCCGCGTCAATGCAGGCTGGATTCCCGGCGCCGGACCAAGCAAACTGGCGCTCGGCTTAGATTGTCGACTGTGAGCCGTCTAAATCCGCCATTCTAGGGGTGCGGTTTCGCAACTGGCTGAACGAAAAGGTGTGACATGCAAAAGATTGAATTGGGCGAAGTTACCAAATACGCCTTTGACTGGCGCGATGAGCCGGTGCTTCGGGTTGAGCAGGACGAAGCGTTTCAGGTTGAAACCAACGATGCACTTACCGGGCTGATTGAAGACATCAGTGACGATCCGGTCGTTCACGATTTCAAAAGCGAGCACGTGCTGAAACTTCAGGACGCTTGGCCGCCAACCTATAACCCAGTGGTTGGCCCGATCTATGTGGAGGGCTGCGAGCGGGGCGATACTTTGGCCGTTCGGTTCGACTGGATTGACCCCTGGCGCTATGGGTTTTCGGGCATTCTGCCGGGGATTGGGCCGCTTGGTGACTCGCAAAAATGGGCGGATTGTGCGGAACCGCATGTTCAGGTGATCGAACACTTGCCGGGCCCGAGCGGGCACACCCGTGATGGCAAGGGTAAGTACAGCGACAAGCTGACCTGGGACCTGATGCCGTTTTGCGGCACGCTGGCCTGCGCGCCGGAGCGCGAGGTGTTTACGTCGCTTCTGGGGCAGGGGCCGTTTGGCGGCAATATTGATTGCCGTGATGTGCGCGCAGGCCACACGATTTATCTGAACTCATATCACGACGGCGGGATGCTCTATGTGGGCGACATCCAC
>JABJCZ010000458.1 GCA_018668475.1 Alphaproteobacteria bacterium
AACACTTAGAACGTATTAAGAATGAAATTCATCAACGTAGAATCCCATCTAAAACTGGTGGTGGTGCTAACGTTGTTGACAGTGCATACAATCCACTTTCTATTATGGAAGATTACTTCTTTGCTCAAACAGCCGAGGGTCGTGGTTCTAAAGTTGAAACACTTCCAGGTGGTGAGAACTTAGGAGAAATTGATGACTTGAAATTCTTCAATGACAAACTACTTAGAGGTTTGCGTGTTCCGCCAAGTTACTTGGGTGGTATGGATGCAAATGGTTCTGCGTTTAACGATGGTAGAACTGGTACTGCAATGATACAAGAGTTCAGATTTACAAAGTATTGTGAAAGACTACAACAACTTATTGTTGAAGAACTAGATAAAGAATTTAAGATGTTCTTAAAGCACCGTGGTGTTTTGATTGAAAGTAGTTCATTTGACTTATCATTTAACGTTGTTCAGAACTTTGGTAAGTATCGTCAAGCAGAAGTAGACCAAGTAGCAATGAACGTATTTACAAGTATCGAAGGCGCAGATTACATCAGTAAACGTTTCGCAATGAAACGTTTCTTAGGACTATCTGAAGAAGAAGTCTTAGAAAATGCATCACTGTGGAAAGAAGAACGTGACCTGTCTGACCCACTCGCACAAAGTGAAGATGGGCTTAAAGGTGTTGGAGCATCTCCAGGACCAGCAGGTGGCGACTTTGACAGTGCGGATTTTGATGCAGACGATTTAGATGACGAAGATGATAATGTTTCCGGAACAGAATCTCCTATTTCTGGCGCAGAAAACAGCGATACAGATACTATTTCTGACGATAATACATAAATACAATAAGCGAGGGGCGTAATAATCGTTCTTTAATAATTGTTTATTCAAGGAGAATATAAAATGGCAGTAATACAAACAATAACTATCACTGATGATAGTGGAACATCACACGCTGATATGGATGCATTAATGACAGCATTTCATAATGATTGTACAGAAGATGCGGCTATAGTAGCAAAAATCGAAGAAGCAACAGCCGAGGGTACAGCAGTTGCAACATCTACTCTTTCAGAAGCGGGCGATTCCCTTCATATTATTAGAACATGGTCTGATTCTGCTTGGGCAGAAATCAAAGATATGGCTTCAGCAACTATTGGTGAAGGTTGGACTGTAGCATCGTCAGATGACCAGTAATCGTATTAAGATTTTTTTAAAAGACGGGCAAGTATAATGAAATATATTGAGATAAATGAAAATTATTCTCCAGAAGATGACGAGTTTACAAGTATCGATTTAGATGATACACGTAAAACTCGCTTGACTCTTGCCCATCTTTCTAAACTAAGAAAAATTAGAGAGTATAGGAAATACCAAAAAGGTGCCGAAAAAGCACAGGTAAAACAACAGTATGGTGGACCTTCAGAGGCACCATCAGGTGGCGGCCTAGACTTATAATATACAAGATAATAATAGAATTAAGTATCACTTTATAAAAAGTAATATTTCACTAAATATCTTAACATCCTCTTTAAAACCGTCAAAACCACTCATTTTGCCGTATATTTTCAATATACGAGCATAACTCCCATAAATACTTGTGTATGAAACAAATCATATCTTTTACTTGCTAAATGGTATGATATATGTTCGTTTCTATAACCGCCGCACCTTGTGGCTATGAATAAGATTAATAAGGAGACTTATAATGTCCAGAAGTACACTAGAACAAGTGCTAGAATTGTTAATCAACGAAGAAAATGCAAAAGCAGAATCGCTTTTACACGACTTTGTTGTTGAACAAGCACGACAAATCCATGAGGATTCTCTTAACGAAAGCGACACCGTTGTAGAAGAAGAACTTGAGGAAATTGAAGAATCAGAAGAAGTCGAATCTTTGGTAGATGATATCGAAGAAGATTCTGACGAAATTGAAAATGAAGAAATCTTTGATGACGAAGATGTTTCTGATGAAGAGGCTGTTGATGACTTAGAAATGAGTGATGAAGAAGCACCGGAAGAAGAAATCGAAGACAGAGTTGAAGATTTAGAGTCAGCACTATCTGACCTAGAAGCAGAATTTGAAAAAATTATGTCTGGCGAAGATGATGCAGAAGATGAAGGCGAAGAAGACATGGATATGGACGGCATCGATTTAGATATCGAAGAGCCTGAAATGGAAGAGTCAGTTGAAGAAACTTTCGAAGAAGCAGAAGAAACTGATGAACCAGTTGAAGAAGCGGCATCTGAAGACTTAGACGAAGAAGAAGAAGAGAAGTTGGAAGAGTATACTATTCCAGCAACTGCTAAAGAAGGCGATGATGGAGAAGGTTCTTCACCAGTAGCCAAAGATGGCGGCGCAGACGAAAGTGATGCGGCACCAGTTGGACAAAACGATGGTAACACATCAGGCGGTTCAGCATCAGCAGAAGATATGAAAACAGGCAATGTAAACACAGTTGGCAATAAAAAAGCGCCAGCGCCGAAAAAAGCCTAAGTAATAAAATCTTTTTAGGAGAAACCAATGACAGTTCTTATTGAAAAATATACACATAATCAAGCAAACGTTAAGTCACGTATTGTTGAGAACGAGTCAGGTGAAAAGAATATGTTTATGGAAGGTATTTTTGTACAGGGTAACGTCAAAAATGCTAACCAAAGAATGTATCCTGTGAACGAAATTCAAAAAGCAGTGGAATCAGTCCAACAAAGAATTAAGGAAGGATTTCCAGTTTTAGGCGAATGCGACCATCCACCTGAATTAACAGTCAACGTTGACCGAGTATCACACATTATTGAAAATATGTGGATGGACGGTGCAGACGGATTTGGTAAACTTAAAATTGTTCCTACGCCAATGGGCAACATTATTAGAACATTAATCGAATCAGGTGCCACTTTAGGTGTCTCGTCTCGTGGTTCTGGTGAAGTTGACCACGCTGGTAAAGTGAGCAATTATGAAATTATCACTGTCGATATTGTGGCACAGCCAAGTGCCCCGGATGCATATCCTAAAGCAATATACGAAGGATTAATGAACATGAATGGCGGCTTTGATACATGGAAGTTAGCACAGAGTGTTCAACACGACAAGACAGCACAAAAGTACTTGTCAAAAGAAATAGTTAAGTTCATAAGAGAACTTAAACTTTAATAGAAGAAGGAGAACCAACAATGGCACAAAATGAAATCCTTGCTGGCCTTCTTGAGTCTGATGTTTTGAGTGAAGAAGTTTCTACTCAAATTTCAGAGGCTTGGGAAGCACAAATAAATGAAGCAAGAGAGGAGATAACAGCCGAGTTGCGTGAAGAGTTCGCACAAAAGTTTGAACACGACAAATCAGTGATTGTTGAAGCAATGGATAACATGCTTTCAACTGCAATCAAAACTGAAATGGATGAGTTTAAAACAGACCGTGAAGCCCTAATCGCAGAGCGTGTTGCATATAAGAAAGCAATTTCTGAACATGCATCAATCCTTGAAAAATTCATTACTTCTCAATTAGCAAATGAAGTCAAAGAACTTAGAGCCGACCGCAAGAAAGTTAACGAACATTTAGGTAGAACTAAAGAATTCGTTGTTAAACAACTTTCACGTGAATTGGCAGAGTTCCACGATGATAAGCGTGATTTAGTGCAAACTAAAGTACGCATGGTAGCAGAAGGTAAAGAAATTCTTACTAAAACTAAGAATTCATTTATCAAGCGTTCAGCAGAATTAGTCGAAAAGACAATTGATACTGCTCTACGTTCTGAATTGGCTGTTCTTAAAGAGGACATCCAAGCGGCGAAAGAAAACGAGTTTGGCCGTAAGATTTTTGATACATTCGCAGGCGAATTCATGACCTCACAATTAAGTGAAGGTACTGAAGTTGCTAAGATGTCTAAGAAATTAGAAGAATCCGCTACTAAGATTGCGAAGTTAGAAGACACAATTACTGAGAAAGAATCAGCAATTACAAGCGCCGAAACTGCACAGAAAGTGTTAGAAGACAGAATGGACCGAAACAAGGTCATGGAAAGTCTTTTATCGCCTCTAGGCAAAGAAAAGCGTACAGTAATGGTTGACTTACTTGAAACAGTAAAAACAACTAATTTAAAATCTGCATTTAAGAAATATCTACCTGCAGTTTTGAATGAGAGTGTCTCAACAGAGGCAAAACAATCGTTAAATGAAGGCAAAGTAACAGAACACACTGGCGACAGAGATGAGCCTATGGTTATTTCATCAACAGAGTCAGAAAGTAGCGATGCCAATATAATCCAGTTAAAGAAATTGGCTGGACTTAAATAATAACCAGAAACAGGAGAGAAAGATGGAAAATCTTTTCGAAGGAAATA
>JABJCZ010000158.1 GCA_018668475.1 Alphaproteobacteria bacterium
CCCATGACCACCTTGTGCAAAAAACCCGATCGACGTGCCATCTTCACCGGAAAGTTGGGTGAAGTCCTCACCACATGCTCGACGGGTCAACGTCGGCACAGTGAGGTCAGCCGTTGCATCTTTGACGCCCTCAATGTTCGCATGCGTCGCCAAACGCGCCATCGTTTCAACGCTCATGTTGACCACGCTGCGGCCCGGAATGTTGTAAATAATTTGCGGAATATCAACCGCATCGGCGACAGCCATGTAATGGCGGTACATCCCTTCCTGCGTCGGCTTGTTGTAGTACGGCATGACCAGCAGCGCACCCTGCGCACCCGCACTTTTCGCGTGTTGGGTCAGCTCGATCGCCTCGGCGGTCGAATTTGACCCGGTGCCGGCAATCACCGGCACCCTGCCCGCGGCCACTTCGATGCAGAGCTCGGTCACCCGCATGTGCTCGGCATGGCTCATGGTCGGCGATTCGCCGGTCGTGCCGCACGGCACCAGACCGGCAGCGCCTTCGGCGATTTGCCACTCTACGAAGTCGCGAAATGCTCCTTCATCCACACCGCCATCTCGGAATGGCGTGACCAGTGCGGTGAAATATCCTTCAAACATTGGCATTTTTGCCTGTACTCCCGGAGAAATTCTTTACTTTCGCCAATTCTTTACCTTCACCGCAGGATAGTGAGCCGTGGCGCCCACTACAAGGCTCGCCCGCACATCACCGATGGCACGGTCGGAGAAGGCCTGTCATGGTGCCGTCACGGATGTGATGCCTGGAACAGAGGTTCGTAACTTGCAATTGTCGGCCCGGTGGATAAGCGCTTCAGCGATAGTGGTGGTGACCACAATTTCTCTCGGCGCACGGGTGCAGAGCGCCGAGATACCGGTCCCGCCGCCATTCTCGGGCCATGATGCAAAGAACTTCGCCGACTCCATTGATGCCGCGCAGGCCGGCAAATACTCCCGCGCACTCGCACTGGCGGCGCGTATAGGCGACCCTATCGCCGCCAAAACTGCCGTCTGGTTCGTCTACTCGGAGCCGTTCAGTTTTCCTGCATTCGAGGACGTGGCGGCCTTCGTCGAAAATAGCCCCGATTGGCCACGGCAGAGCAGCCTTCGCGCCGCAACCGATCGCGCTCTGGCGGCCAAGCAGGACCACCAGATCATCATCGACTGGTATCATTGGCACGACCCGGCCAGCCGCCAGGGCAGACTAAGACTCGCTGACGCCTTGCTGGCCAACGGCGAGACGGATCGCGCGGCAGAGTTGGTGCGCGAATCCTGGCGTCGCGACAGTTATTCCCGTTCTGAGCTGCGCGCGACAGAACGGCGCTACCGCGACCTGCTGCGCCAGGAAGACCATCTTGCCCGGCTGGATTATCTGGTCTGGAATTACAGGCGCAGCGCCGCCAAACACATGTATCGGTACGTCAGCAAAGGCTATCAGGCACTGGCCGAAGCGCGCCTCGCGTTGCGCCGCAAACGGGGTGGCGTAGATGGCGCCATCGCCCGCGTGCCGGAAGAATTGCGGAATGACCCGGGCCTGCGCTATGAGCGACTGCGTTGGCGCCGACGCAAGGGCAAGCACGATTCCGCAACTGAAATTCTGCTGGACCCGCCGGATGATCTGATTGAGCCAAAGCGCTGGTGGCCGGAACGAGCCATCCAGGTCCGCCGTATGTTACGCGAGGACCAGGCCTCAGATGCGTATCTCATGGCCGCAGAACACGGGCAAATTCATGCCAGCACATTTTCAGAAGGCGAGTGGCTGGCCGGGTGGATCGCCCTGAGGTATCTGGACGACCCGGACCAGGCACTGCGCCACTTCACCAGCATCTATGATGTTGTCTTCATGCCGATCAGCCGGGCCCGCGCCGCCTACTGGTCCGGACGGGCGGCAGAAAGCGCAGGACAGGCGGATACAGCGGTCGACTGGTTCACGCGTGCCGCCGAATACTGCACGGCCTATTATGGTCAACTCGCTGCAACTGCCCTGCACTATGGCGCTCTCGATGCGCCGCCCTGCGCCGAAACTCATTCCAACACCTCAGGACACCACTCCGCCCGCACACTGGAGAATCACGAGCTGCTCGCCGCCGCCCGGCGCCTCGCATTCATCGGTGAGGAGAAGCTTTTTCAGATGTTGATGCGGCACCTCGGGGAGCTGGCAAAGGGACCCGGTGACTTCGAGTTGATCTCTGATCTCGCGCTGTCGTTGGATCGGCCGGACGCCTCAATCGGTGCTGCCAAGCGCGCATCGCGAAATGGTTACCACGACGCCGATCACCTGTACCCGGTGCCGAATATTCCGTTCAGCCAGACGAACGACGAGCTTGAACATGCGCTAGTGCTGGCCATCATCCGGCAGGAAAGCCAGTTCTATGTTGATGCGACTAGCCATGCCGGCGCGCGCGGCCTCATGCAATTGATGCCGCGCACGGCGCAATCCGTCGCCAGGCGACTGCGGCTTGGTTATGCAAAGGAAAACCTGACACGTCGCCCGGGCTACAACATTCGTCTCGGCAGCGCCTATTTGAGCGGGCTCATCAGCGCTTATGACGGCGCCTACGTGCTGGCGATCGCGGCGTACAACGCCGGGCCGGGCAACGTTCGAAAATGGATTCGCACCAATGGCGACCCGCGGACGGACCCCGACGTCAGCATCATCGACTGGATCGAGCACATTCCACTGACCGAAACTCGCAATTACGTGCAACGAGTTCTGGAGGGGCTGCAAATTTACCGTGGCACCCTCGGCGAATTTACCCAGGCGACAGATGTCGAAACCGACCTCAACAGGGGCGTTTCCCCTGCCACGGTTGAGGCCCGCTGCAAACAACAGCGCGACCAATACCGGCGCGGCGCGGCCACGACTACGGCGCTACGCCGCGATTGCTGAAGTACTGCCACAACTGGGTCGGAATCCGGGAGCTTGGCGGCTCGCCTATCGGCATGTAGCTTAAACTTCAGCGAATCGGGAGGGGGAAACTGCAGGGAGGATTGTACCCATGATCAACCGGTCACCTTTGTCAGGGCGCCAGCGTCTTGTATTCGGCGTATTAGCGCTTGGCGCTTTCGTAGTGAGTTGCGCCGTTTTTGCCCTACCCGGCACCAGCCACGCCGATGACACTATGGCGCATCTTAATATTCAGATTACTGATATCCGACATGAACGAGACGGCCAGAGGCGCGAATTTCATCACGTCCGGCAGATCGTTGAATCCGGCGGTGTGGATGCACGGCTGACCATGGGCAAGGTCTGTTTCAGCGATGGCAACTGCAATGTGCAGCCGGTCAATTATGTGATTCCGGCAAACGGCACGCTCAAGCTCAAGGACCAGTACCTCCTGTCGCTGACCGAGCAGGAATTTTTCGTCTTTACCTATACGGGCCGGGACGAGAACGGTAACGACATTAGCCTCGAGTTCACGCTCGTCGTTAATGATGACCGGCTTGAGATGCAGGAATAACCTGCGTGCAGTCGGCGGCGCCCAACGCCCAACCCGCGTACCCGACGCCTGAGCCTGTGCTGGCGACGCGGCACCGGGAATCCCGGGTGACAATGCAGGACGGTCGCCAGCTCTTCGTGGTCGAATATGGTCCGCGCCAAGATGACCTCCCGCCGTTGTTGTGCCTGCCTGGCCTGACCCGCAACCGGCGCGATTTTGAGGCGCTCGCGAAGCGGCTCTCCACTGCGCGTCGGATTGTGGTGGCGGACATGCGCGGGCGCGGCAATTCGGACCATGACCCGAACCCGAAAAACTATGCCGCCGACAAAGCTCTCAGCGACGTGCTCCACCTGCTCGATGCGCTGCGCCTGCATGACTGCATTATTCTTGGCACCAGTTTCGGCGGGTTTCTGGCCATGGGCGTAGCGCTCGCCCGGCCCAGGGCCTTGCGCGGAGTCATTCTCAACGATGTGGGGCCGCATCTCGAGTCCGGCGCGCAAAAATTCATTCTCGACTACGTCACAGCCATGAAGCCGCAACCCGACTGGGCGGCAGCAGCAGCCTACGCGCGTGACCTGATCGGGCACGGATGGGACAAGGATGACGACACCTGGCAACGCCTCGCCCGGCAAAGTTATGTGAAAGGCCCGGATGGCATCCTGCGCCTCGACTATGATCCGGGCATCGCCTGGCCGCTCAAACACATGCGCAGCCAGGCAGACCAGGTGGATCTCTGGGCTCTGTTTGGCGCTTTGAGAAATGTGCCAACGCTGGCGCTGCGCGGCGCGCTCTCAGGGGTGCTGTTGGCTGATACGTTGATCCGCATGGCCGACGCCAAGCCGGACCTGCAATGCGTCACGGTGCCCGGTGTGGGGCACGCCCCGCTACTTGATGAACCAGCGGCGCTGGTCGCCATTGATGAATTTCTGGACGGGGTCTGACTTGACCGCACCCGACCTGCCAACCATTGCCGATGTCGAAGCAGCGGCCCGGCGTCTCGCCGGCCACGTCGTCCGCACGCCGCTCCTGGAATCGAATCTGCTGAACAAAGCGTTTGATTGCCGATTACTGGTCAAGGCCGAGGTGCTCCAACGTACCGGTGCGTTCAAGTTTCGTGGTGCGTTTAATGCTCTCTCGATGCTGAGCGCTGGCCAGCTGGCCCAAGGCGTTGTCGCGTACTCCTCCGGCAACCATGCACAGGCCGTCGCCTGTGCGGCGCGACTGTTGGGCGCGCCGGCCGTTATCGTTATGCCGGAAGGTGCCCCTGCAATAAAACTCGCGGGCACGCGAGCGCACGGGGCCGAGATTATCACCTTCAACCGTCAAACCGAAAACCGCGAAGCCATTGGTGAACGCCTGGCCGACGAGCGCGGCCTCAGCCTCATAAAGCCCTATGACGCCCCAGCGGTTATCGCTGGGCAGGGCACCGTCGGGCTTGAAATTGTCGAGCAATGCAAAGCCCTCGGCATCACGCCCGACCTCGCGGCAACGCCTGCCGGCGGCGGTGGACTAATGGCAGGCACGGCACTCGCTTTGTCACATACCTGGCCGGGCTTGCCACTCTATACGGCCGAACCCGCTGGCTGGGAGGACCACGCCTTGTCGCTGGCCGCCGATGCCCGCCAGCCAGCACCGGACACAACGACGCCGACGCTATGTGATGCCTTGCTGGCCCCGATACCGGGTGAGCTGACATTTGCCATCAATCGCGAACGGGTGACCGGCGGTATTGTCATCGATGACACCATGGCGCTCTCAGCCATGGCAACTGCGTTCAGGCATTTTAAAATTGTCATCGAGCCGGGCGGGGCCGCCGCCCTCGCCGCCGTCCTCTCAG
>JABJCZ010000159.1 GCA_018668475.1 Alphaproteobacteria bacterium
CGAACGAGTTTCTGGAAGAGATAAGCTTCTTCGTTGGAGCCTTTTGCTGAGCCAAAACCGGCCAGCGCGCCAGGACCGTCGGTATCACGAATGGCCTTGAAGCCACCGGCCGCGCGATCCAGCGCTTCCTCCCAGCTGGCTTCCCGAAAATGGGTGAATGGGTTGGCCGGGTCGATCTCCATGTCCGCAGTTTTGGCTGGCGCATCGTCGCGTCGGATCAGCGGCACCGTCAGCCGATGAGGGTGGTTCACATAATCAAATCCGAAGCGTCCCTTTACGCAGAGCCGCGATGAATTCGAGATCCCGTCACGTCCGTCCACCCATTTAATCTTGTTGTCCTTGACGTTGTAGGTGATCTGACAACCGACGCCGCAATAGGGGCAGACACTGTGCACTTCCTTTTCAGGCTCGGTCTTGGCGACCTCGCCAGCCGGCATGAGGGCACCTGTAGGGCAGGCCTGAACGCATTCGCCGCAGGCTACACAGCTGGAGGCGCCCATGTGGTCAGCAAAATCAAAGACAATTTTATTGCGCGCGCCGCGCCCGGCCATGCCGATAACATCGTTCACCTGCACTTCACGGCAGGCCCGTACACAACGAGTGCAGTGAATGCATGCGTCGAGGTTGACTGCCATGGCGACGTGGCTGGAGTCTGCTGCAGGCACTTTCGCGCGGGCCGGAAAACGGCTCGTCGTCTGGCCCATTTTGTTGGCCCAGGTCCACAGCTCCGATTTCGGATCATGGGCGCCACTTTGCGCCGGCTGATCGGCGATCAGCATTTCCATGATCATATTACGTGCTGACGTAGCGCGGTCGTTGGCGGAACTCACGACCATGCCCTCTGTTGGCTGGCGGATGCACGACGCGGCCAGCACCCGCTCTCCCTCGATTTCAACCATACAAGTACGGCAGTTGCCGTCTGCGCGGTAGCCAGGCTCGGGCGTGTAGCAAAGATGGGGTATCTCGACCCCTTCACGCTTGGCGACCTGCCAGATTGTCTCTTCCGGCTGGGCGGTGACGTCGCGGCCGTCGAGCTTGAACTGAACGGGTGCACTCATGATGCGTCCTCCGGAAAATAACGGAACACACTGCGGATCGGGTTGGGGGCCGCCTGGCCGAGCCCGCAGATTGATGCATCGGCCATGGCGCTGCACAGGTCATCGAGCAGTGTTTGGTCCCAGTTGCTGCTCGCCATCAGTTGTGCGGCTTTTTCTGTGCCTGCGCGGCAAGGCGTACATTGGCCGCAACTCTCGTCTTCAAAGAACCGGGTCAGGTTAAGGGCGGCGCTGCGCACATCGTCTTTGTCGGAGAGCACAATGACGGCCGCCGAGCCGATGAAGCAGCCGTGCTCCTCCAATGTCCCGAAATCGAGCGGAATATCTGCCATGTGGGCCGGCAGTATGCCGCCTGAGGCGCCGCCTGGCAGGTAAGCGCTGAAGCTGTGCCCATCGGCCATGCCGCCGCAATAATTGTCGATGAGTTCCTGTACGGTGGTGCCGGCGGGTGCCAGTTTCATGCCGGGCTCGGCAACCCGGCCGGAGACTGAATAACTGCGCAGGCCCTTGCGGCCGTGGGCGCCCTGGCTGGCGAACCAGTCGGCGCCGCGCTCTACAATGTCACGGACCCAGTGGAGGGTTTCGACATTGTTGATCAAGGTCGGCCGGCCAAACAGGCCAACCTGAGCTGGAAAAGGAGGCTTGTGCCGGGGTTCGCCCCGTTTGCCCTCAATGCTCTCCAGCATCGCGGATTCCTCGCCGCAGATGTACGCTCCTGCGCCGCGCCGCAGGTGAATAGCGGGCAGACCGTCGAATCCGGCACCCTCAAGTAGTGTGATTTCGCGTATCAGCATGTCGCGGAGCTGCGGATACTCGTCACGCAGATAAAAGTAGACGGCGTCTGCCTCGACGGCCCAGGCGCCAATTAACATGCCTTCAAGGGTGCGGTGAGGGTCAGTTTCAAGATATATCCGATCCTTGAAGGTGCCGGGTTCGCCCTCATCGGCATTGACCGCCATCATTCTGGGGCCAGATTCTGCCCGCACTATTCCCCATTTGCGGCCGGTCGGAAATCCAGCACCACCGAGTCCGCGCAAACCGCTGTCATCGAGGGTAGCAATGATGTCCTCGCGGCTGTGTCTGCCCGCCAGACAATCACTCAGCAGGGCGTAGCCGCCGTCTGTTCTGTAGTCGTCAAAGTTTCTGTAATTCGGGAGTTCCGGTCCGAAATTGCCGGCGCTCACGGTCTGCTGCACGGCGCCCGGCGTCGCGTTCGTGATGTGGCGATGCCCGACTTCGGCCACCGGCGCGCATTCGCAGCGCCCCATGCAGGGAGCTGAAAGCACGCGCACCTGGTCGCCGAGCCCTTCCTTCAGGCTGGTCAGCAGTTCGCGAGCGCCCATCATCTCGCAGGTCAGACTGTCACACACACGTACGGTCAGTGGCGGTGGCGCATCTTCGCCTTCTTTCACTACGTCAAAGTGAGCGTAGAAGGTGGCGACCTCGTAGACTTCCGCCATAGAGAGGCGCATTTCGTCGGCGAGGGCTGCCAAATGACCCGCCGAAATGTGCCCGTAGCGATCTTGGACAAGGTGCAGGTGCTCAATCAGCAGGTCGCGATCACGCGGCGCGCTGCCCAGAAGTGCACGAATGTCAGCCTGATCGTCAGGCCGCACTTGGCGGCCCTTGTTTTCATAGCGCGCCCGTTTTCCCCCGCGCCCGGGGTGTTTGCGGCGCGTTGGTAATGTCTTGGAACTGGTCATGGTGTGGTCCCTGCTGAAACCGGCACATTGAATAAACGTCAGACAAACTGGCAGAGGTATGTTGATCTGTAAAATCTATCAAACAAATCAAGTGATAAAAAATATTAATCACTCGACGCATCGCGTTATGCGTCGAAGAGGTCAGCCCCGCCAAGTTCGTTGACGACTTGCAGCATGGCTTTGGCTGCAGGCGGTAGCGGCTCCCGGTCTGCGATGATAATGCCGACATCGTGAGCGACATCCGGATCTGTTAGCGCAATAGCCTGCGACCCTTCCGGGGCGCCGATGCCGACCACAAAATGGCGCGGCACAATGGCCGACCATTGGCCGGTTGCAACATGCAGGCCGAGGCTGGTGATCGAATTCGTTTCGATCCTCGGAGTCGCCGTGGCGCCAGCATCCGCGAATGCCTCGTCGATGATCCGACGGTTCTGCATATCTGGGCTCAACAGGCACAGTGGCTCGGCAGCGGCCTCTTTCCACGTCACCGAAGCGCGTCCGGTAAACGCCGAACCTGCCGGAACCAGTAATGCATATCGCTCGCAGTAAAGCCGCTGTGCCTTGACCCGCTTAAGGGGCTCGTTGTCGAGGTACGTCAGACCCATATCAATTTCGAAATTATCCAGCGCTTTTTGAATTTCCTGCGAGCTGAGGGAGCGGACACTGACCGAGACGGCCGGGTGGCGCAGGCTGAAGGGGCCGGTCAATCTCGGCACGGCGGGCAGGGCCGTTGGCACAACGCCCAGCCGAAGGCGACCCTCCAGACCGTCGCGTAGCTCGCTCAATTCCTGGCGCATGGCGTCTTCGTCGGCGACGATCCGCTTCGCCCATTCGAGCACACGCTCGCCCTCGGGCGTAAGGCCCAAAAACCGCTGGCCGCGCATGACCAGGGGCACTTCAAGTTCGTCCTCAAGTTGTTTTATCGAGGTCGATAATGTAGGCTGTGAGACTTGGCATTGCGCCGCAGCCCGTCCAAAATGACGTTCATGTGATA
>JABJCZ010000442.1 GCA_018668475.1 Alphaproteobacteria bacterium
GTTAGTATCTCATAACATCTTAACACATCTTTGGTACCTTTGTCAACTATTCTTTCAATTAATTTTGGTTTTGCTTGTGCCAAGTCTCCAAGTTCGTGTTCACTTAGTTTAGTTTCTAATTTATCTACCCTTGAACTTGCAACTTTAAAATCATCTGACACTCTAGTATATTGTGCCTGAACTTCTACTAAGTCTTTTTGTATAGCCTTAACAGCCGCTTCTGAGGCTTGCTGTGCCAATTCTGCTTTAGCGGCGTTCTCTCTGTATATTCCAATTTGCTCTTGTGTATATTGATAATATTTCCACGCACCAAATCCCACTGCGCCGAAAACGACGGTAAGGATTAATATCATTTTAAGTTTTCCTAATATAAACATTTTTTCTTTCTATTTGTGCCTAAATGTAATTCTACCCATAGTTAAATCATAAGGTGTCATTTCAACAGAGACTTTATCATATAATATAACTTTGATACTATTTTTACGCATTTTGCCAGATAAAGTACATCTTACTATATGGTCAGTATTCCCATCAAGTTTGACTTCGAATTTGTCACCAGGAAGAATGTTTATTACTTTACCTTCGAACTTTAACGGTTCTTCTTTAGCCATTCTTGTATTTCTTCTGCTTTAACTGTTATTGCTGGACGCTTATAGAATTTGATATCCCACTCTTTAGGTTTTACTAAACCACGAATATCGTTTATTAAACTAAGAGTAGTATTCATTAAGTCTTCGTTTTCAACTTCAACAAATACGATATACATTCCTACGTCATTTGGATTTGGAGAAACTTCTGTATCTAACATTGGTGTTACACCTCGTTCAATAAACCTTGCTAAGTCCATCGCAGGTGCTTCGTCTTTGACATAAAACGCAACTACAATAACATCTTCTTCTGTTCCTGTCTTTGGTTTAAACTCACCAACTGAAACTGTAGAATCTACTAGAGTTTCTAAGTCACCGTATTCAACACCTTCTTTTATTTGGTTATATCTCATTTGTTGTCCTGCCCAATGTTAGTTTCATCATCTAAGCCACTTTCGTAAGCATCAGATAATTTAGCCGTGTCAACATCGCCACTAAACTCTTCTTTACCGTCTAATGCAGTATCAACAAACTTTCTTGGCATCCAAACATCAACTAACCATACTTCTTCTGTGTCTATTTTTGGTTTCTTGTTAGCATCTAAATCATCGTGTTTTGTGACTGTTCTAGGAATTTTTAACTTTCCTTTTTTAAATGACACATCACATCCGATGTTTTTTAATCTTAATGCCGCTTTTGGATTAGGCATTTTTAAATACGGATACATCAAAGTCACATTTAGCCAATATCTGGACAACTTTGGTCCGTGTGCTACTTCACCTTCTTTCCAATTCTCATATCCATACATACCTTGTTCATCTAGCATGTTCTCAAATTCTAATAGAATGTCAAGTAGTGTTGCGTTGCCGTCAATACTTCTAAGATTGTTAAGAATATCGTTTTGATTCATTTCGCTCATATTTGTTATTTCTCCAGATTATATATCTATTTATCATTTTTGGAACATAAATTATTTTTATCTCATTTGATTATATAATATCTATATACGCTCTAATAACGATAAATATCTTTGTAAGCAATATGACTTACATTTCTGAAAATCCCTCATCAGAGGAGAGATATATGGCACGAAAAAAACGTGTTGAAAGACAAAGTAATAATCATAAAGTGAACCATCATAACAATGATATAGTTCCACTTTATCGAAAAAAAACACCTACGATTTTACCTAGAAATGTTGCACAGGAAGATTATCTATACCAATTAGCAGACCCAAGCACGAATATTGTATTCGCAGTCGGACCAGCAGGTACAGGTAAAACTCTATTGTGTACACAAATGGGTATTAAAGCATATATGGAACGGGAGGTCTCCAAAATAGTAATAACAAGACCGGCAGTGTCGGTTGATGAGCAACACGGTTTTTTGCCAGGCGACTTGAATGAAAAGATGGCGCCATGGACAAGACCAATATTTGATATATTCGAAAAACATTTCACAGTCTCACAGATTGAAAGTATGTTATTAGAAAATATTATAGAAATAGCACCTTTGGCCTACATGAGAGGTAGAACATTTGAAGATTCTTGGATTATTGCAGACGAAATGCAAAATGCAACGAAGTCACAAATGAAGATGCTATTAACGAGAATAGGCAACAACACAAAAATGATAGTCACGGGAGATTTAAAACAACATGACCGCGGATTTTCAGAAAACGGGCTTTCTGACTTCATTCAATTAGTTGACCATTTCGAAAAAGATGAACATAATCTATCGCATATTTCAATATCTCAATTTGATATGAGAGATGTAGAAAGGCATCCAGCAGTGATAGAAATATTAGAAATTTACGGCGAAGACGAATAACTAGTATAATAAAAGGGAGCAAATTAATGCTCCCTTTTTAAATGGCCTGCTCGACAGGATTCGAACCTGTGACCTACTGCTTAGAAGGCAGTTGTTCTATCCAACTGAACTACGAGCAGAAA
>JABJCZ010000160.1 GCA_018668475.1 Alphaproteobacteria bacterium
CCGCAGCCTAGGCGCTAGAATAGCGCCCGCCAACATCGATTCAAGTATAGGGACGCAGGGGGAAAAATGCGGGGACTGATCAGGCGTATCCAGCAAACTGGCTGGCGTAGCAGCAGCTCATTGAGTGCAATCGTGGCAGCGACAGGGCTCGCGCTAGCGATCAGCGCAACCACCGCCAGTGCGGAAGAAGAACCGGATTTCTTCACCTTTGCCGCCGGCGTGTACGACATCAACGATGATGAAACAGCGGGTGATTTTCGCGTTGAATACCGCTCGGACCTGCGCTTCTGGGAGATCATGCCCTTCGTCGGCCTCATGGTAACGACGGACCAGGCAGTTTACGGCTATGCCGGGTTTGGGATTGACCTGTTCTTTGGCCGACGGATTGTGTTAAGCCCCACCGCCGCTTTCGGCGCCTACAGTGATGGCGATGGAAAAGAGCTTGGTGGCACCCTGGAATTTCGCACGGGCGCTGAGCTCGCCTGGCGGTTCGACGACTATTCCCGCCTCGGCCTGGCCCTGCACCACATCTCCAATGCTAGCATTTACGATTCCAACCCCGGCACCGAAATGCTGGTACTGACCTACTCAGTGCCGTTTACCAAGGCGCGCTGAAAGCGCCCATGCCAAAGCGCGCTGAGAACTAGCTGGCGAAGCTACCCAGGTGAGAAGCGACATGGCTTATTTCGACTTAGGGTCCTATTCACGCAAAATCACAACGGTGTCTGAGGACGCTCAACGCTGGTTCGACCGAGGCCTGATCTGGACCTACGCCTACAATCATGAAGAAGCGATCGTATGCTTCGAGAAGGCACTTCAGGCGGACCCCAATTGCGCTATAGCCCATTGGGGCATCGCGTATGCGATCGGCCCGAACTACAACAAACCGTGGGAAGCATTTGAAGAGGATGAAAAGCCCGATGCCCTCACTCGGGCCCGGCAGGCGATCGGACATGCGGAGCGGCTGAAGGACGGTGTCTCGTCTTTCGAGCGCGCCTTAATCGAAGCGATTGCGGACCGCTACCCGGAAGATGCATCGATTGAGGATTTCGCGCCCTGGAACGACGCTTTTGCCGACGCAATGCGAACGGTTTACAAGGCACATAAGGCGGACCTCGATATCTGCTGCCTGTTCGCAGAAGCCATAATGAACCGGACACCCTGGCAGCTTTGGGACCTCCCCACCGGCAAACCGGCAGAGGGAGCGAACACGCTGGAGGCCGTATCAGTTCTGGATGCGGCCTTCGATACGCTTGACGGCGCCTGGCAGCATCCCGGTCTTCTCCACATGTATATCCACCTGATGGAAATGTCGCCGCATCCTGAGCGCGCGCTGCGCCATGGCGACGCCCTGAGTTCTCTTTCCCCGGACGCCGGGCACCTGCTTCATATGCCGACGCATATCGATGTGTTGTGCGGCGACTATCAGAATGTCGTCTCAAGAAACCAGGCGGCCATCGTTGCGGATCGGAAATTTCTGGCGCGAGAGGGTGCCGAAAACTTCTACACCCTCTATCGCTGTCATAATTATCATTTCAAAATCTACGGGGCGATGTTCGTTGGTCAGCCCGACACAGCGTTGGAGGCGGCTGACGAACTGATTGCCACCCTCCCGGAAGATTTTTTGCGCACTATGGCGGATTGGTTCGAGGGCTTCATTCCGATGAAGCAGCACGTGCTGATCCGCTTTGGCCGATGGAACGACATACTTGCTCAAGCCCTGCCAAAGGACGCCGAGCTGTATAGCGCCACCACCGCGATGATGCGGTATGCCCGGACAGTCGCTCTGGCAAATACAAAGAAACTCGCCGAAGCAGAAGCGGAACGCGACTTGTTTTTTGAAGCCCGGGACAACGTGCCGGAGAGTCGAACGCTGTTTAACAACACCTGCCGGGATATCCTGACGGTGGCGGAACAAATGCTGCTTGGCGAGCTGGAATATCACAAGGGCAACTACGCGAAAGCGTTCGAGCACCTGAGGACATCCGCCGAACGTGATGACAACCTGCCTTACGACGAGCCCTGGGGCTGGATGCAGCCGCCACGCCACGCGCTGGGTGCGCTGCTCATCGAGCAAGGCCAGCATGAAGAGGCCGAAGCGGTTTATCGGGCGGACCTCGGCCTCGACGACACACTCAGTCGCGCATGTCAGCATCCCGGCAACGTCTGGAGTTTGCATGGCCTGCACGAATGTCTGGTTCGTCGGGGCGAAACTGTGGAAGCGCGCCATATCAAATTGCAGCTGGATAAAGCTGTGGCCCGCGCCGAGGTTCCGATAAAGGCGTCTTGCTACTGCCGGCAATTAGCCGCCGAGTGAACAGCGGAAAAACCACCCCGAAAGGCGAGCGGCGTAATACCCTTTAATCTCGCTTGGCTGGGGTTGGCTTTGCGTGATCAGACTTTGCGCTAGCCGGAGGCGCTGGCAATTGAAGTCATGAACACTTCTTTAGAAAATCCGGAACCGATAAATTTTGCTCGGCTCCCGCGGTACTGACTGTCTTCCAGTTCAAGGTCCCCTTCAACTCGATGATTGCCGTGCTCAGGCGGGCAACAAGCTCCTGGGCGCGCGGGGAACTTCTGGAAACCATCAGGAAAAAGGGCTCCGGATCGACCTTCAATTTCCGGCAGGAAATGTCGTCGGGCATTTCCAGTTCACCGGTAACAATTGAGCCGATCACATTGGCCGGATGCACTTCCAGCAAGTCGCAATGGTTGCTGGAAACCATGTTGAGCCCACCCTGAAACCCGGCGGGCGTTTCAATGACTTTTACAGACCGGGGAATGCCATGTTCCACATAGTAGGATTCGTAGTTCCAGCCCAACATTCCACAAATACTGAAATCCTGCATATCGGTAATCGTTGAGACGACGCGTCCAAACCGCTCCGAATACGGCCCGTCCGGAAACCGGTTCCGTGAATAAAATACGGCCGTTCCGATGGCATAAATCGGCCCCACAAGAAAATATTTTTGAGCGCGCTCAAGGCTGAAACTCGCGTCAATCGCGATTTCCTGATCACCTGGCTTGGAATAGTTTTCGACGTCGTGAAGGCACCGTTTCCACGGCAATATACTGAAATCAAAGTCCAGGCCCGTCATCTCTTTGATCAGGCGAAAATTTTCTAAATGTACGCCGGTGACGTCTTTGCGATCATCTTCGGCATTGATCGATTCGTATAAAAAAGGCGGCCAAGGCTCACCACAGATTGCAACGGGATCTTCAGCATAACTTTTATGCGAAATAAGAACCGCCACTAAAACTAACGAGACAAACAGGAGCCTTTGCAATCTAAACACTTTATACTCCCGAAGCATTCCGCAACCTCTATTCCAGTAAACGAAGGTTTCCACCGACCATATTGTACGCCGATGTTTAAATATCAATGAAGCGCCCCGAGGAATTACCCGAAAACGACCGAGAGCATTGAAAATACTCCCGGGATCTGCCGATTTCAGTTCCGGTGGTCGTGCCATTTTCAATTTTGGCTACGGCACGGCGGCGCGGGTCACCACCCAGTTGGCGGCGGGGAGCACGCGTCACAACCAATAGGGTATTACCCATAGGGCTGTTATATCGCGCGTCTTTGGGGTAAAGCCGGGTCTAGGCGCCCGTAGCTCAGCCGGATAGAGCACTTGATTCCTAATCAAGGGGTCGCAGGTTCGAGTCCTGCCGGGCGCACCATTTTCCCGTTTATGTGAACCCAACGGGAGAGAGGCAGCGCGTGATGACCGTGTTGCAATGCTCTGCTAGCATCCGCCGATGAAAAATAGATTTTGGGCAGTTGCGTTTGTCTTCATTCTTGTTGCTGGCGGTGTAGTCGCCAGCGTTTCGGCCCGTGCCGAGACGGCGCCGCTGGACGACGCCCGGGCGTTGTTCAACGCCGGACACTGGCTGGACGCAATCGAGATGGCCGAGGCCGAGGGCAGTGGCGAGGGCCTGGCACTGGCAACCCAGATCACCTGTTATTACGGGCGTTTTCTGGCGCCGGAGGACGAGCGCAAAGCGCTGTTTGCACGGGCGATGGAATTGGCTGACGACGCAATTGCACTGGCGCCCGAGAGTGCGGGCCCGCATTTGCAAAGCGCACATGCCATGGGCCGATATTCGCAGGAACTTGGCCTGGTTGAAGCGATGTCAGAAGGCTTCGCCGGGCGCATTCGCGACGCGGTGGATAAAGCGCTGGCGATTGACCCGGACAACGCCGGTGCCCACTTGCTGCTGGCCAACTGGCATGCTCAAATTCTCGCGAGCGCCGGCCTCATGGGCAGCATGATCTATGGCGCGGATGAAGATGAAGCACTGGCGCATTACAACCGCGCTGTTGCCCTGGCGCCAAGCGCAGCCCTGATTCGCATCGAATATGCGGCAGGGCTTTTACTGTTGGACGAGGGTGACAATCGGGACGCCGCACGTGCGCAGCTGCAGGCCGCGTCAGCTCAGGAATCAGAGACCGCCTTTGGCAAGTTGATCCGCCAACGCGCCATCACCATGCTGGCGGAGCTGGATCAACCGGGCGAATAGTCGCGCACCACCGCTAACGACCTAGCGCACGATTGTTGCGGTCGCCCGACCCAGACCAACAAACTCCGCGACCACCGTATCACCCGGCGCAATCGGCACCGGCACCGTGCAGGTGCCGGTAGTGATAACCTCACCAGACTGGAGCGGTTGACCACGCGCCGCCGCATCATTGGCGAGCCATGCCAGTGCTGTCAACGGGCCACCAAGTGCCGCCGCGCCCTCGCCCTCTTCCAGCACCACACCGTTGACGATGCCGCGCACGGCCACTGCCGCGAGATCATTGCCTCGCCAGTCGTCCACTTCCGGGCCCAATACGAAATAGCAGGCGCAGGCATTGTCAGCCAGCAGCTGGGCCGGGCCGGCAGAAGCCCAATCTACCAGCCGGGTATCCGGCACTTCGATAGCCAGGTGCAGCGCCGCCGTCGCATCGGCGACGTCATCAGGGGTGTAGCCCCCCGCCTTGCCGGGTAACGCGTCACCAATACGAAACGCAAACTCAGGCTCGGCACAGGACATGAAGAGCCCGTGATTTGGCACTGATGCGCCCTCGGTCAGAAAAAACCGCTCAAACAGCAAGCCCTGCTGCGGGCCATCCACCCCGATGTGTTTTTGGCCGGCCTTGCTGGTGGCCGCGATTTTGCGCCCGACCACCCGCTCGCCCGAGATGTCACACAAAGCCGCCTGCGCGGCATAACCGGCGGTGAGATCCTCGGGCCGACACGCCGGTGGCAGAGTGTCTATCTGTCGGCCATCCACCCACGCCTGCCAGATGATTCTGGCCGCGGCCTGCGCTTTAGAATCACCGACTTCCGCGCTCATCTTGTCAGCTCGCGGCGTTCATGGCGCGCCAGACGCGCTCGGGCGTTGCCGGCATATCAATATGCCGCACGCCAAGGCCAGAGAGCGCATCGACGACCGCGTTCATAACAGCCGGTGCAGCGCCCACGGTGCCGGCTTCGCCGCAGCCTTTGATGCCAAACGGGTTATTGTCACACGGCACTTCAATGTTGGAGAACTCGAACGACGGCATGTCGTCGGCACGTGGCATGGCGTAATCCATGAATGAGCCGGAGATAAGTTGGGCATCCTTGTCGTAGACGGCATCTTCCATCAGCGCCTGTCCGGCCCCCTGGACAACACCACCGTGCACCTGCCCCTGCACCAGCATCGGATTCAGGATGACACCAAAATCATCGACGATGCTGTAGGAGACCAGCTGTACATGACCGGTGCCCTCATCAACCTCAACCTCTGCAACGTGGCAACCGTTCGGGAAGGTCCAGTTTTCGACAGAAATTTCAACATCAGCATCAAGCGAGCGGCCAAGCCCCCGCGCCTTGTCAACAACATCCATAAGGCCAACCGTGCGGTCCGTGCCGGCAATGCGGAACTGCCCATCGTCACCAAACTGGACGTCATCGGAAGCGGCTTCGAGAATATCGGCAGCGATGTCGGTGCCCTTGTTGATCACTTCATCGGTTGCATCGCGGATGGCCCAGGCTTCTGCTGTTAACGAGCGCGATCCACCTGTGCCACCGCCACTGGCGATGAGATCTGAATCACCCTGGATCACCCTGATCTGTTCCATCGGCACATGGAAACGCTCTGCGACCATCTGCGCATAGGCGGTCTCGTGCCCCTGGCCGGTCGATTGCGTGCCCACCAGCACCTCGATAGCGCCATCGGCGGGAAACTTGATCGCGCAGGTTTCTTCCGCGCCGCCCATTGTGGACTCGATGTAATAGGCGAGACCAATGCCCCGTCGCTTGCCCCGCGTTGTAGCCTCGGTCCGGCGCGCATCAATACCGTTCCAGTCTGACTGCTGAACGGCGGCGTCCATCACGCGCACAAAATCACCGGTGTCATAAGTCTCGTTCGCAGCGGTGCGAAACGGCATGGCGGCGGCCGGGATCATGTTTCGCCGCCGCATCTCGACCCGATCGATGCCAAGCTCGATGGCTGCCGTTTCCAACAGCCGCTCCATCAGATAAATCGCTTCCGGTCGCCCGGCGCCACGATACGCATCAACCGGCACAGTGTGTGTGTAAACACCCTTCACCCGGTAGTAGAGGTTCTTCACGTCGTAAACACCGGGCAGCACCTTCAACGCTGCCATGGTCGGAATAAACCCCGCGTAGGTGAAGAGATACGCCCCCATATTGGCGACCGTATTAACCCGCATGGCGAGCACGGTGCCGTCGGCATCAAGCGCGAGCTCCGCCTGCGAGACATGGTCCCGACCCATGTTGTCGGTGAGGAATGCATCGGCCCGCTCCCCGGTCCACTTGACCGGGCGCTTCAGTTTGCGGGCGGCCCAAGAGACCATGCCATGCTCGGGATACAGCATGCCCTTCATGCCAAACCCGCCACCGACATCGGCGGTGATAACCCGCACTTTTTCTTTCTCGACCTTGAGCACATCATCGGCGATGTGATTGCGGACAATCCAGACACCCTGGGTGCCAGTATGCATGGTGAGCTTGCCGGCAGCCTCGTCAAACTCCGCAAGGGCGCCGCGCGGCTCCATGGATGCGACCACGACCTTGTTGTTGACCAAGTCGAGTTTCACGACATGGGCGGCGCTGTCGAAGATTGTGGCATTTGCCGCTTCGTCGCCGTAGTCCCAGTCATAAGCAAGATTGTTCGCGACTTCATCATGAACCAGCGGCTGGCCGTCCTCGAGCGTAAGAACAGTATCGGCCACGGCGTCGAGCATCTCGTAATCGACTTCGACCAGTTCAGCAGCCGCCTTTGCCTCCGCCAGTGTTTCGGCCACAACAAAAGCCACACTGTCTCCGACGTGACGCACCTTGTCGGTGCATAGCACCGGATGCTTCGGCAATGGCGCGGCGGACCCATCCCGATTGGTCATCGGCACCATGGTCGGAACGTTATTAGCGTCAGCGGCATCAAGCTCCGAACCGGTAATAACATCGACGACGCCCGGCGCTGCTTTTGCCGCCGTTGCGTCGATGCTCCGAATGACAGCATTCGCGTGCGGCGAACGTACAACCCAACCCCAGGCCTGACCGGACAGGTTGAGGTCATCCGCATAGCGGCCTTTGCCGGTCAAAAAGCGATTATCCTCGGTGCGGCGCGTGGACTGGCTGAAGCCAAACTTGGCCATGGATATTCTCCCGATGATCCTTTTGGAAATCTGGTCGACAGCTTACGCGGTTTGATGCCGGTCGAAAATAGCGCACAGGCACGAATCCAGCGCTAAATCGTCCTAAATGTCAGATAGGCGCGGATAAAGTGTTCGCATCCGCTCAGTCCTCTCTGTTCGTATGTGCCGGGGGCCGATGAGGCGCGGCGCTCATCGGCATCAGGCCGATCAGTCGCGGATCATCCCAGATCTCGGTTTCTTCCCGCACAATATGAAAACCGTGACGCTGGTAGAAGGCCAGAGCGGCGGGATGATCATAATCACACGTATCGAGCTCCACGCGCTCTACCGGCGGCACCCAGGCCTTTTCGAGACAATGGCCGATAAGCAGATCACCTAGCCCACGCCCCACAAACGCCGGCTTGAGCCCGAGATAACAGATACGCGGCGCCGTTGCGTCTCGACGATCCAGCTCTGCAAACCCGGCCACCTCGCCGGCAACGCGGCACAGATAGAGCTCGGTTGTGGGTGCGTCCAGCAGTGCCTGCAACTGGCTTTCCGAAAGCGTCAGGCGGCCCCACCACAGCCAGGGCTCACCGACCTCACGAAAGAGCTCAAGATAGCTCGCCGCTGACATCCCCGTCGCCTGCACGAAATCTACATTTGGGGGCAAAGTCGTGCCACGGCCAGGTGGTGAATGCCGCGCCAGATAAGTGATACGGGAAGATATTTTCGTGTCCGGCACAGATACCATCTTTGTGCTACGGGCTCGGCTACATACCGGCGGAGAAGCCCTCGTCAGCAAGAATGATGGAGCCGTGCAGCGCGCGCCCGGCGTCCGAAGCGAGCAACAGCGCGATACCTGCCATATCCTCAGGCGTCGAATAAATTCGGGTCGCCGGCGTGTTGGCGGCCATCGCGTCAAGAAACGGTTTGAACTCGGGGTCCGTTCGAATGTCCTCGTTCATCGGTGTGGCCGTGTTGCCAGGCGCAATGGCGTTGACGTTGATGTCATGTGGCGCCAGCTCGATGGCCAGTGCTCGGGTCATCATGTCGACGCCCGCCTTGGCGGCGCAATAGACAGCATATCCACCGAGCCCCATGGAGCCCGCAACCGAGGAAATATTGACGATCTTCCCGCCACCAGCGGATTTCATGTGCGGCACAACGGCGCCGATCATATAAAATGCGCCCTTCAGGTTCAGGTCCATCATGCGGTCATAGTCGGCTTCGGGCGTCTCTCCGGTCGGTGTCGGGTAGAATACGCCCGCTGCATTGACCAGAATATCGATACCCCCCAACGCGGCAGCAACCTCAGCCACCAGTCGATCGACTTCGCCGATCTGCGAGATGTCTGCCGCGAAAGCCTGCGCAGATCCTCCGGCTGTTGCGATTTCGTCCACCACGTTTTGCGCCTTGGACTTGTCAGTGCTCGCAACCACGGCAACATGCGCCCCATTGGCCGCAAACAATCGGGCCGTCGCTGCGCCAATACCTGAAGACCCGCCAGCAACCAGTGCTCTTTTTCCATTCAGTGTCATACTTATTTTCCCCATAGCCGGGCCGACGCGAGCTTGGCGCCAGCGGACAGCATCTCCATTTTTTTCCACGCCACATCAGATGGTACCATGACCCAGCCGGCAAAAGTTGAGAACCCGCAGTCGCACCCGGCAATAACCCGCTCCCGGTCGCCAATGACATCGACGAACTGGCAAATACGGTCCGCCACGACCTCCGGGTGTTCAAGGTAATTTGTCGTCACATCAATCACGCCGGGGATGAGTGCCATATGGTCCGGCAGAGGATGGGTTTTAAATTCCTTCCACTCATGCTGATGGCGCGGGTTGGCGCAAGCGACGCTGAGCGCCCCGACGCGGGCCTCATACAAAATTGGCAGCAGCGGCGCGAGTTCAACATCGTCAATGTGTGGGCCATCCCAGTTGCCCCAGCATACGTGCAGCCGAACCTTCTCTGGCGGGATATCTGCAAGCGCGATATTGAGTGCCTCGACATGCATCGCCGCGCGCTCCAGAAATACATCGAGCGGCTTATCGACGAACATGATTTGTCGCTCCATCGCCAGATCCGGCGCGTCGAGCTGCAGGATATGCCCCTGAGAGACAACGAACTCGTATTCCTTTTTTAGCTCCGCAGCGAGCGCGAACAGATAGTCGCGGTCAGTGGCATAGGCCTCATTCTCTTCGGCCCGCAACAGCGTCGTCGAAATAATGCCCGGCGAGGCAGCACTGACGAAGGTCTCGGCAAAATTATTCCGCACGCCGCTGGCGGTCAGCGCGTCATCAAAAATTGCCATTTCTTCACGTGCGGTCACCAAGTCGTCGTCGTAATGGACCGCTGTCTGCGCTTCCGGCATCTCGTACAACGAGGCTGTGGCGGTAACATCGCGATCATCGTTCTGAGCGCCGCGCAATGCGGCCATCTTGAGGGCAGCGTATTCCGGAAACTTGGAAAAATCGGTTACCGTGCCGCGATTAGCGACGCCGCCAAAGCCCGTCATCCGGTCCTTTACATAAAATGAGAACCCGATACGCGGCAGCTCACCGTCGCCGGCCACATCGATACCGGCGTCGGATTGGCGGCGCAAGATTTCTGCCATATCAGTCGCCACGTTTTCGCGAAACGCCTCGCGATCAA
>JABJCZ010000443.1 GCA_018668475.1 Alphaproteobacteria bacterium
AGTGAAGAATACAGAGAAAATTTCGAAAAAGACAGAGCATTACAAAGACGTTTTCAGAAAGTAGTAGTAGACCAACCAAGCAAAGAAACTACAAAATTAATTATTAAAGGTCTCAAACAATACTACGAAGCGTTCCACGAACTTGACTATACTGACGAATCCCTTGATTACGCAGTAGAATTAGCAGAACGTTATATGCACGGCAAATATAATCCAGATAGAGTTATTGATGTTATGGATATTGCAGGTGCTAGAGGCAAACTTCACGGACATAAAGGACCAATTACAAATAAACAAATTGAAGAAGCGATTTCTAAAATAACTCGTATTCCTATGGATATGATTGATGCTAAAGAGAATAATAATTTTGGTAGTTTAGAAGATAATATTAAAAAGAAACTATTTGGACAAGATGGGGCAGTTAGTGCCTTAGTTGAGAGTATTCTAGTAAGTAAGTCAGGAATGAGAGAACGCAATAAACCTGTTGGTTCATTCTTGTTCGTTGGACCGACTGGAACTGGTAAAACAGAACTATGTAGACAACTTGCAGATAATCTATCAATAAAACTTCGCAAGTATGATATGTCAGAATATATGGAACAACATTCAGTATCACAACTTATCGGTGCTCCTCCAGGCTATGTAGGACACGCAGAAGGTGGTGCTGGTGCAGGACAACTTATCAATGATGTTGACGAAACTCCAAACTGTATTGTTCTATTAGATGAAGTAGAGAAAGCACATCCAAGTGTAATGAATTTATTACTTCAAGTTATGGACGATGGTCGCTTGACTAGTTCAACTGGTAAAACAGCAGATTTTTCTAATGTTATTTTGATTATGACGAGTAACTTAGGGTCAGCACAGAAAAGTAAAAAAGCAATTGGATTTAGTAATGACCACAATGATGCATCACTACAAGCAGTAAACAAGTTTTTCTCACCAGAGTTTAGAAACAGATTAGACTCTACTGTTGAATTTGTATCACTTGAAAGAGAACACATTGACATGATTGTTGATAAAACTATCAATGAGATTAATGAGATGTTGAAAGATAAGAATGTAACAATTCAAATATCTGATGATGCTAGAACATGGTTACGAGATAGAGGATATGTTCCAGAAATGGGTGCAAGACCATTACAACGAGTAGTAAATGATAATATTAAGAAACCAATATCAAAGGAAATACTTTTCGGCAAACTAAAAGATGGCGGAACAGTTACAGTAAATATTGACAATGAAAACAGAATTGAGTTTGTATATACCTAATACAGAAACATCAACTAAATTATTTTATAAAGTTTATCCATATCGGATAACTTATCCTAGACTTGGCAGACTTCATCGTTTTTATTTCCAAGGTAATGAACCTAGTAACCATTCAATGGAAATGAGACAGCAATGTTTAACTTATCTAAAGAAAGAGTTCAAAGGTAACATTAAGTTCAATCACGGATATCACACTCATGCCTATTTTTTAAAAGAAGAAGACTTTGAAAAAGCAAAAGAAGAATTCTTTGATTTACAGTTGAAATACACAATACCATTATTTCCAGATTTAAAAGAGATATTAGATAAGTTTGACTCAAACATTCAGTTACGTAAATCTCTATTTCTTAAAAAATTTAATTATAAAGTCGAAATAGCCTATAATTTTCAAAACTTTACATCACTATGTGATGACCTATCTAGTACATTCGAAGATAACCCGAATTATGCTGTTTCAGGTAATATAAAATCAGTAACTAGGCGTTTTGGATATTATGGCTCGTGGGCAACATATAGTCTGTATTGTAAAGACAAGATAGATGTTGAGTACTTTACCTTTATGTTTGGCGAGAATATCAAATCAATTACAAAGGCAGTTCTTATCAGCGAATTAGATAAATAGATACAAAGAAGTAATCTTTAACTACTAATACATTGAGGGACACCGATGGCAAGAAAAACAACTACTCTTCTACCCTTATCTGGAGCAAGTGCTTTAGATGTGACAGGTACAGCCGTCCCTGGAGATTCTTACTACGGATATACAGATGGTATACACACAGTAGCAGTCTACGGCGATAACTTATCAGGCAGAATTATAATTCAAGGAACTCTAGCAACTACTCCAACAGAAGACGATTGGTTCAATATTCTTATCGGAGGACTACCATACAAAGACTACACATCGTTTACCGGTGTTGAAGGCTTTACATTTATTGCTAACCTAGTATTTTTAAGAGCAAAATTAGATAGAACTGCCCTTGGTATATCTAACTTCACAACAGCAGGACATGTAGGAAAGATTTATCTGAATTATTA
>JABJCZ010000438.1 GCA_018668475.1 Alphaproteobacteria bacterium
TACTACTTGTAGTACGATAGCAAGTCCGATTAGTGAAACACCAGCCTCTGTTGCGCCAGAAACCCAGCGTAAGATTTTATCTAACATATGTTACTCCTGTTATATTAAAAAGTAGTTTTACATCAGTGCGGATGCATATGTTCTTTTTAGAGAACACACGATATTGTAGACAACTCCTCCTCGTATCACTTTAACAAAAATGAACTACAATTCAGACTCAACTACAACTACCCTAATATCTAATCTAGGGGGATATTATTGGTATTCTTCGTTAAGTTTTTCGTTCGCATCCATAAAGAATGGGAATAGAAAAATTGATAACAAACCAATACCAAAAACTATTAATATACTTGTTAATACTACATATGACGTTATACTCTCTAATATCATAATGTCCTTTTTTAATCTCTATGTAACAATATTAACACACTTACAATAAAAAGTCAAGTTTTTCAATGTTTATTTGCAAACTTATCTATTTATTGTAGTGTTTGCCCAGTTAACAACTGACTTTTAGTCAGAATTATTACCTACATTCCAGTAAAAATCTGTAGGTGATGACTCAGCCCACCATCCCGGAAATGGGTCAATACCGTCATCCAAGAACTTATCTAAAAATTCTCTATTTGCTTTTGCCAATGCTCTACTCTTTTCATTTAACATTTTCACTGGGGTTGATATATCTTTATCATCGACGTGAACAGAAAAATCTTTATCAAATGCGGAAAAAGTAAATTTAATAAAATGTCCCATTGTTATACTCCAAAATAAAACTTCATTAGTCCCATACATATAATCGTAACTAATACACTATTCAACATAATAAGAGCCCTATCGTGCCATAACATACCAACCCAAAACCAACCTATAGTTCCAAATAATCCAAACCATAAATCAACTTGTGGTATTGTTCCTGTAGCTCTAGCCATTGTTGCTATTAGTATCAGTAATACTGAACTCCACTTAACATACCAGGATAAACCACCCTTGGGTGTTATCTTTTTAAATACCCTAGTACTGTCAAGTTCTTTTATCTTGTCATTGAGTTTTTTGCGTTGTTCCATTAATCAGGTCGTCCAATACTTTCAAGTATTGTTTCTAGTTGATCAAAGTCATCTCTAACTTCGTGCAACCTGCCTTTGTATGCTACTTTGATAGCCTTATTAATGATAGCTGGCTTAATGCCCATTTCTTCTGCGATATGCTTAACTGTATCTTTTAGTCCTTCATTAAGTGTTTCCACTTCCTGACTTACTTGAATACCTTCTTGTATTAAAGTTTTAAGTTTTGCGATGTCGTCTTGGTTAAATGTAATGCTCATAGATATTCTCCTAGGTTTAATTAGTTTTAATTATAGACTATAATTACGCTAAAGTCAATGATTTTCTGATGATATTTTCAGTGAGATTTACTACTTGCTGTATGTCCGTTAGTCCGTGTTTATGTTGTTTTCTTACAGATTCTAACACTGATAGTGCAAATAGTTTTCTGGATTGATTTGAATGGAATAAGCTCTCATATTTTCCGTAGATATAACACATGGTTTTTAACTTGTTTGTTACATCATTTACTTTTATATCCCACTCGTGATATTGATTATCTACTTTATACTCGTCTACCCACGGTTGTACATTGTTGTTAGGGAATATATTTAATGCGTGATATACTACACTTGGGTTATCTAGCCAATCGTCCATAGCAAGTACAACATCAGCATGTTCTGACCACATGGCATCTTGGGCTAAAAATTGATTGTATAAATGTTTCCATGCTTCAAATAAGTTTATAAACTCATTCATTTCGTCATTGTATTCTCTTTTTAAGAACAAGTCCATATACTTGTAACAGTTGTTGCCCATAATAGTAGTAACCACAGTTATTGGAAGATTGTGTTCATCTCTCCATTTCATAATATCTGCTGTATTTGTTGCATGTGTAAAGAATGCAATGTGTTTACCTGTTTGTAACTTTTGCCATTCGTTACATAAGTTTTGTAGTGTTTCTAATTTTATATTTTCGTTATTTCTAACATCTGGATTATATGCACTAAACATGCTAGGAACATTCCACCAATCTTCGATTATTTTAGCAGTATCAAAATGATCTCCATCTTCTTGTAGAAATAAATTCTTATGTACTATATTGTAGAATTGTGGGCTTTGATTGATTATGTATGTTAATGCACTGGCGCTGATGGCACTACGAGTACATACCAGATATATTTGATTCATGTTATTTTACTTTTCGTGTGGTAGTTTTTTCTATCCATGCTAAACGCTTTTCTAAATCTTCTATGCGTTTAGTAAGTTCTGGGTGTAATTTTTTCCAAGCATTTGGATCTTGTTGGAACCATGTCCAACCATAGCGTGTAACAAAGAAGTTTAGTAATGCTGACCATTTGCTGAAAGCCCATGCACTA
>JABJCZ010000161.1 GCA_018668475.1 Alphaproteobacteria bacterium
ATCGCCGTGTGGGTGCCCTTAATTTTCGGTACATTCAAAAATCCGGCCGCATCGCCGAGCAGCATGCCGCCCGGGAAAGTCAATTTTGGAATGGATTGGAAGCCGCCGGCGCTAATTGCCCGTGCGCCGTAAGAAATTCGTCGTGCGCCCTCAAATTGCTCGCGAATCGCGGGATGGGTCTTGAAACGCTGCATCTCATCGAAAGGACTGAGATAAGGATTCTTGTAATCGAGCCCGATGACGAACCCGACTGACACCAAGTTGTCTTCGAGGTGGTAGATCCAAGCACCACCATAGGTCGACATGTCCATCGGCCAGCCAGCGGTGTGGGTGATTGAGCCAGGCATATGCTTCGCCGGATCTATCTCCCACAGCTCCTTGATCCCGATACCGTAAACTTGCGGCTCAGCGTCCTGCCGCAAATCAAAACGGTCAAAAAGCGTTTTTGTGAGAGAGCCGCGGCAGCCTTCGGCAAACAACGTCTGCTTGGCGTGGAGCTCCATGCCAAGCTCAAAATTCGGCCCTTCCGATCCGTCACGAGCACGGCCCATATCGCCGGTCGCAACACCCTTCACGCTGCCATCGTCGTGATACAGCACTTCAGCTGCGGCAAACCCAGGATAAATGTCCACTTCCAGCGCTTCGGCCTGCTCCGCCAGCCAACGGCAAACGTTGCCAAGACTGACAATGTAGTTGCCGTGGTTGTTCATCTGCGGTGGCGTGATGAACGGAAACGCGCGTTTTTCGGTAAGTAGCAAGAAACGATCTTTACCAGCCGGCGTATGTAGTGGCGCACCGCGTTCCTTCCAGTCCGGCAGCAATTCATTGAGTGCGCGCGGTTCAATCACGGCTCCAGAGAGGATATGAGCACCAATCTCCGAACCCTTTTCCAGAATACAAACGCTCAGATCGCTACCTTTCTCTGCAGCCAGCTGCTTCAGGCGTATTGCCGCCGCAAGCCCGGAAGGCCCGCCGCCAACGATGACGACGTCGAACTCCATCGCTTCGCGTTCCATGCTCAATTCCTCGTGCGGGCGTAGTAAAGCTTGCAGCCAGCTCTAGTCACCAAGAGCCTCGACCATGGCCGGAACTTCTTTGAACAAATCACCAACCAGGCCATAGTCTGCAACCCCGAAAATGGGGGCTTCCTCGTCTTTGTTTATGGCAACAATCACCTTGGAATCTTTCATGCCAGCGAGATGTTGAATCGCCCCGGAAATCCCGATGGCAATGTACAAACCGGGTGCCACCACTTTGCCGGTTTGGCCGACCTGATAATCGTTCGGCACATAGCCGGCATCGACCGCTGCGCGCGACGCGCCAACTGCAGCACCGAGTTTGTCGGCAAGCGCTTCAATAATGGCAAAATTTTCCGAACTGCCAACTCCCCGTCCACCAGAGACAATAATGTCTGCCGCGGTCAATTCCGGCCGGTCCGATTTAGTCAATTCTTCACCAACAAACTGGGATAGACCTGAATCAGCGAGTGCCTCGACTGTTTCTACTGCAGCACTGCCACCAGTATCTGCGACCGCATCGAAACCCGTTGTCCGTACCGTGATGACTTTCGTCGCATCGCTACTTCTGACCGTGGCTATAACGTTGCCCGCATAAATCGGACGCATGAAAGTCTCGTGATCTTCAACGCCGATGATGTCAGATATTTGCGCGACATCGAGTAAGGCAGCGACGCGCGGCATGACGTTCTTGCCGGTTGTCGTCGCTGCCGCGAGCACATGCTCGTAACCGTCGGCAACGGCAACGATGAGCGGCGCCAGGTTCTCGGCGAGTGCGTGCGCGTAATGTGCTGCATCGGCATGTAGCACAGTACGCACGCCCGCAACGGCGCCGGCGGCGGTCACCACGGCACTACACTCGCTACCCGCGACGATTAGGTCCACATCCTTACTGATGGCAAGCGCAGCGGCGACCGCATTCAGGGTTGCCGGGGAAAGAGCAGAATTATCCTGCTCAGCTAAGACCAGTGCAGACATGTCAAATCACCTTCGCTTCGTTGCGCAACTTGTCGATCAGCTGCTGGACGTCTTCGACTTTTACGCCGCCCTCTCGAGCCGGCGGCTCGGCGACTTTCACCAGCGTTAATCGCGGTGTAACGTCGATGCCGAGTTCCGCCGGAGCGAGTACGTCGAGCGGTTTCTTTTTGGCTTTCATAATATTGGGTAGCTTGACATAGCGCGGTTCATTAAGGCGCAAATCAGCGGTCACTACCGCGGGCATCGTCAGATTGATCGTCTGAATGCCACCATCAATTTCGCGTCGCACCTCCAGCTTACCGTCTGCTAATGCCACACCGCACGCAAAGGTCCCCTGAGGCCAGCCAAGCAAAGCTGCCAACATCTGGCCAGTTTGATTGGAATCATCGTCGATGGCTTGCTTACCCAGGATGACCAGTTCGGGCTGTTCTTTGTCTATCACCGCCTTGATGAGTTTGGCGACCGCCAGCGGCTGCACATCTTCATCGGTTTCAACCAGAACGCCTCGGTCGACTCCCATCGCCATCGCTGTACGCAAAGTTTCCTGGCATTGCTTGGGACCGACGGACACTGCAATGGTCTCACTGGCGTTTCCGGCTTCCTGAATCCGGATGGCCTCTTCGACAGCTATCTCATCAAAGGGGTTCATGGA
>JABJCZ010000018.1 GCA_018668475.1 Alphaproteobacteria bacterium
GAACGGCAACACCGCAATGCGCGGCTTGTCAGCTACCGGCGTAACTTCCGACTTGTCAGCGACCCGTGGAGTTTTCTGCTCAAGGCCCTCAGGCATCACACGAAACACATGGATGGGTTCGGCAATATTTTTTGCGGCCTGCTCGCCCATGTCCTCAAATTCGACATCCAGGCGCCCGTTCACCTGGCGGTGAACATCGCTCGATACGTAAACTTCGCCCGGCGCCGCCAGCGCCTGAAGGCGGGCCGCAATATTTACACCGTCACCAAATATGTCGTCACCATCAACATCACTTCACCAAGGTTGATGCCAATGCGGAAGACGATGCGTTCGTCTTCAGGCTCTGAGCTGGTGCGAGCCACCATCAGGCGCTGCACTGCGATCGCACATTCGACCGCACATACCGCGCTGGCAAACTCGATCAACAGACTGTCACCGGCCGTGCTGACCACGCGCCCGCTGGCCCGCTCGACCTCATGATTGATCATTTCTTCGCGGTGGCTCTTCAGCGCGGCATGGGTACCCGCCTCGTCGGCACCCATGAGCCGCGACCACCCCACCACATCCGCCGAAACGATGGCAGCAAGTTTGCGTTCGACCTGATCCATTCCCTGCCTGAACACGATCATATTTTTGCAATGACAACGCAGTCTATCGCGAACTGGCCTTCTGCGTGAACCTCTTCACAAGGCAAATCCCAGGCACACAGATCTATATTTGAACAACGACCTTGCCCACCGCCCGGCGTGATTCGATGGCATCCATGGCCTGGACGGCTTCAGACAGCGGGTAAACGGCACTGATTTCGGGCTTCAGCAGGCCGGTGCGCCACAGGCGCAGCAATTCGTTCACACTGGTGCGCAGCTGGTCGGGCCGGTGATGGCGAAAATACCTTAGTGACGAGCCAAGTGACGCCCGGTGTTTGACCAGCAGCCGGTTGGCCGGCACCTGCGGAATACCCCCAACAAACCCGACGTGCAAAAAGCGCCCGCCCCAGCCGAGCGAGGACAGCGCCGCATCAAACAGATCGCCGCCAACCGGATCAAAACAAACATCGGCGCCCTCGCCGTCCGTCAGCTCAAGCACGCGCACCTTCAAGTTTTCGCTCGTGTAATTGATCAACCCATCGGCACCATGTGCGCCGGCAAGCGCCAGTTTTTCCGCGCTGCTGGCCGCCGCGATCACCCGCGCGCCCATCGCCTTGCCGATCTCAACCGCTGTGAGGCCAACCCCGCCGGCAGCACCCAGAACCAGCATGGTCTCGCCATCTTCAAGCCGGCCCTGCCAGCGGATGGCCGTATCGGAGGAGACATAGCCGATCAAAAAACCGGCGGCGATGTCATCGCTCATTTCGTCCGGGACGGCGAAACAGTCCGCCTTGTCGGCCAGTGCCTGCTCGGCAAACCCGCCATGATTGAGGAATGCCATGACCCGCTGACCCGGGCTGAACTCGCTGACGCCCTCGCCGCATTCGATCACCTCACCGACGGCTTCAAGGCCCGGGGCAAACGGAAATGCAGGCCGCGTCTGATACTCGCCACGGACCATGAGGATGTCGGCATAATTGACCGCTGCTGCAATAACCCGGAGCAGCACCTGTCCTGCTCCCGGCTCGGGCGCCGGATGATCAGAAAGATGCAACGTGTCGAGCCCGCCCCATGCGTTGCAGATCATCGCACGCATCTAGAGCGACTCCAGGGCCTGCTGGACGGCGGTATGGTCCTCCGTACCTGTCGGCAACAATGAGAGCAGGTGGGTCCATCGCGTCCGCGCGGTATCAGCATCACCGGCTTGCGCTGCCGCATATCCGGTGAACCAGAGCGCTTCGCGGTGATCAGGGTCTATCCCCAGTGCTCGACCAAAAGCCGCCGTGGCCTGCTCGGGTATCATGACTGCATCAGGTGACGCCTCAATAATCGCGCGACCATAGTAGCCAAGTAGTTCGGCATCATCGGGGGAAAGGCCAACCGCCCGTCCGAGCGCATCGACTGCTTTTTGATGTTCGCCAAGTACCTGCCACGACTGAGCTAGGCGCAACCAGCCTTCCAGGTCATCAGGGTTCTCTTCCAGCCGGGCCGCGAGCTTGCCGACCATACTGCGAATCATCGCCGATCTGTCTTCTGTCGTCATATCCGCAGCAGCGGCGACATCGTCAGCATCCGGTCCCGCCGGTTGAGCATCCCGAGCCCTGAGAGCTTCCAGCCGCGCTTCAGCCGCCGCAGCTTTTTCGTCTTCACCAAGCACCTGGTAGGCGCGCGCGAGGCGCTCCCATCCCGCAATGTCGTCAGGGTTTTCGGCGAGCCGAGCGGCGAGCTGCGCCACCATGCCGCGGATCATCTCCAGGCGCTCTTCCGGGCTCATATCAGCGGCGGCGGCCATATCTTCGGCGCTCGGCCCGCGCTCGCCTCCTTGATCAACTGAGGCCACTGGCGGTGCGCCGCTGCCCATTGCCGGAGCCGCCGGAATGTCGGCGACCTCAACACCAATTTCAGCCGCTCCCTTTTCAATAGCCTCAACAATATGTGCACGCCACGGTGCATCGATCGGCGTATCGGCTGCGAGGTCAATCCACATATCAAGTGCCATCTGCACCCTGCCGGACTGTGCAAACGCAAGGCCGAGGTAGTAGCGTGCAGCAGGGTCATCCGGGCTGGCGGCCAGAACAGCCTCAAACAGCTGGGTCGCTTCAGCCGTGATCATGCCACCTGCACCCAACACCATGGCCTCAGCCAGCATCGCCTGGACCGCCGGCACGTCGCCGGAAATTGACGCCGCCTGGCGGAGGCTGATAATCGCCTCGTCATAACGCTCAAGTGTCATGAACGTGCGGCCGAGCATGAGCCAACCTTCAAGATCCGCCGGGTCTTCAGCCAGCCGCGCTTTCAGACCGACAATGGCCTCATTGATATCGATGCCTTCGGCCGCTGCCTGCTGGCTCTGGCCACTGATGTCGCGCTCGGCAAGCGGCTGCGACGGTAGCCCCGGTGTGCCCATGGATAGATATAACGCAACAGCCAGTGCCGGCACCGCCAGGACCAGAAAGCCGACCCCTGTCCATCGGACAACGCCGCCTTTTGATACGCGCGTTGGGGCGCCGTCGGCCTGTTCTTTTTTGTCGACAGCCAACATCCGGCGCTGAATTTCCAGCCGGGCAGCGGTGGCGTCATCGCCCGTAACAACACCACGAGCGACATCGGCCTCCAGCTCTTTCAGCTGATCGCGATAAATCGTCAGGTCATGATCCGCGCGCGAGGCTGACACCACGCCGCGACGCAACATGGGCACCAGCACAAAACCAAGCGCGATCACCGTCATTACTGCCGCTAGAAGCCAAAATACCATCAGTCGTAAAGCTCCGGGCTAGGACGGGTCGTCATCAAGAAGAGTATCAAGCCGGCGCTGCTCGTCGGGTGTGAGCGGCGCTGGCGCCGATGCCGAGCCGCGGCCTGCCCCGGACAACCGGGACGCGCGCGTCCGACGAAACGCAAAAAATACAGCGGTGCCACCGACGAGAAGTGCCGCGACCGGGCCAAACCACAGCACATAGTTGGCACCCTTGACCGGCGGGTTCATCAAAATGAAATCGCCATATCGGTCGGTAAGGTAGTCGGTCACGTCGTCATCGCTATCACCGGCCGCCAACCGTTCCCGAACCAGCACCCGCAGATCACGCGCAAGTTCGGCATTGGAATCTGCAATGGACTGGCCCTGACACACAAGACACCGCAACCCCTTGTTCAAGGTTTGAGCGCGGGCCTCCAACGCTGGATCAGTGAGCGGCTCATCGGGTGAAAACGCCTTCGCCCCGGTCGCGCCAAACAGCACGGCAGCGATGGCAAGGCCGATCAAAAACCGCCGGGCTCTCATTGCCGTAGCCTCTCGATCAGCGGCAAAATGGTTCCCTGAACATCATCCTCGGTCAACACACCGATGTGCTTGTAGCGAATGCGTCCTTCGCCATCGATGACAAAAGTTTCGGGCACTCCATAGACGCCCCAATCAATGCCGACACGGCCATTGAGATCCGCGCCGATGCGCGCGTAGGGATCGCCATTGCGCTTGAGCCAGCGCGCGGCATTGTCAGGCGCGTCCTTGTAATTGATTGCGTAAATCGGGATATCAGTTGTTTCCGCAAGACGGGTCAACACCGGATGCTCCACGAGGCAGGGCCCGCACCATGACGCAAAAATATTTACCAGCGAAATGTTGCCGCTCCGAAGGTCCGCGGTGGACAACCCGACGTCGTACCCCTGAACGGGCGGCAGCTCAAACTCCGGCGCAGGCTTGTCGATCAGCGCCGATGGAATTTTCTTCGGCTCGCCGCCCAACAATTGCACGGCCAGAATGCCGGCGAGCAACGCAAAACCGAGCGGCGCCATAACAAACAACAGACGTCGCCGGGAAGAACCCTGTTCGCGCCCGTCCGATGCGGGCTGTGACCCCGACTCTTGTTGGGGACCCTGCGGAGGCTTTTCGCTCACGCCTTGCTCCGTGCATTTTCGGCATTACCCGCGGCATTCGCGGCAACATCCGCGCCGGGGGCGGCGCGGCGTGTTCGGCGTGCGGGCGCCCCAACTCTGTGCCGGCGATCGGTCAATGAAACAATGCTGGCAATAACAAGGATTGCCGCACCGCCCCAGATCCACGGCACCAGAGGATTGTGATGAATGCGCACAGCCGAGGCCCCGCCAACTGGATCACCCAACACAACATAAAGGTCAGCCAGCCAAGTGCTGTGAATAGCTGCTTCAGTCGTTGGCATATTCTGGACCGGGTAATGGCGTTTTTCCGGTTGCAGCACACTCACCAAATTGCCATTTCGCTCAACCCGGAAGTCGGCCTGCCGGGCCGTGTAATTGGGCCCCTGAATATCCCCGATGCTCATCATGGTGAACTCATAGCCACCAACCGAGACGACATCGCCGGGGCTCATCACCGTCTCAACTTTTTCTTCCCAATTGGACGCGCCGACCAGCCCGGTCACCAGCACGGCAACCCCGGCATGGGCAATTGTCATACCCCACGCAGCACGTGGAATCCCAAGCGCCCGACGGACACTTTGGCCCAGAGGCACCTTAAAGAGACGCACACGACCTGCAAACTCAACCATAACGCCGGTAAACAGCCAGGCGGCAATGCTGAGACCAACCACTGCGCCCCAAGGCCCGCCGCGCACAGCAATGGTCACGACAATGATGATTGCGGCGGCAACGAAGGCGATGGTGAGCCGGCGAACGACGTGCGGCAGGTCGGCGCGCTTCCAGGCCATCAACGGGCCGGCAGCGGTCAGCAACAACAACGGCACCATCATCCAGACAAACGTGCTGTGGAAAAACGGCGGGCCGACTGACACCTTCTCGCCGGAGAAAGCATCCAGCACGAGCGGATAAAGCGTGCCAATGAAGACGGTGACACAGCCAACGACGAGCAATAGGTTGTTGAGCACCAGAGCGCCCTCACGACTGACCGGCCGAAACTGTCCCCCGCCCTTGAGCATTGGCGCGCGCCAGGCGAAAAGCGCCAGCGCACCACCTACTACCAGCACCAGAAACCCGAGTATAAAAATACCGCGCTCCGGGTCGCTAGCAAAACTGTGCACCGACGTCAGCAAGCCGGAGCGCACCAGAAACGTGCCCAGCAGACTGAGCGCAAAAGCCAGGATGGCGAGCAGTATGGTCCAGCTTTTCAGCGCGTCGCGCTTTTCCGCAACGATGGCGGAATGGAGCAGCGCGGTTGCCAACAGCCATGGCATGAACGAGGCGTTTTCAACCGGGTCCCAGAACCAGAAACCACCCCAGCCAAGCTCGTAATAGGCCCACCAGGAACCGAGCGCGATGCCCGCAGTCAGCGTGCCCCATGACAGCAGCGTCCACGGCCGCACCCATCGGGCCCACGCCGGGTCCACTCGGCCCTCAATCAAGGCCGCGACCGCAAAAGAAAATGTGACGGAAAGACCGACATAACCGAAATAGAGCAGCGGCGGGTGAAACGCGAGACCAGGGTCCTGCAACAACGGGTTCAGGTCACGGCCATCGAATGGCGCCGGGTCCAGCCGCAAGAACGGATTGGACGTGGCCAGCGAGAACAACAGAAACCCGACAGTGATTAGAGCCTGAATGGCGAGTACCCGGGCGCGCAGGCTGTCAGGCAAATGACGGCCAAATAGCGCAACGGCAAGGCCATAGACCGCGAGGATCCAGATCCAGAAAACCATGGACCCCTCATGATTGCCCCAGACCGCCGAGAACTTGTACATGAGCGGCTTAGCCGAATGAGAATTTTGCGCAACGTTGGCGACGGAAAAGTCGGACACAACATAGGCGTACATCAGGCAGGCAAAGGCCATCGATACAAACAGGAACTGGCCAATTGCGGCCGGGCGGGCGACCGCCATCCAGGCATCGTTATTACGTTGGGCGCCGATCAGGGGCACGACACCCTGAACAATCGCCAACACCAGCGCGAGAATCAGTGCAAAATGGCCAAGTTCGGCTGTCACGGTGTCGCTGCCTCGTCACCGCCTTGCCACTGGCCATTGGCCTTCAGCTTCTCGGCGACTTCAGCCGGCATATAGTTTTCGTCGTGCTTGGCCAACACGCCATCAGCCTGAAACAGATTACCTTTCAGAAACCCTTCGGCGACGACGCCCTGACCCTCCCGAAATAGATCAGGCAAAATACCGGTATAGGTGACCGGCAAGCTGGCGGCACCGTCTGTTACGGCGAAGCGCACGGTCAGACCGTCAGCACTCTTCTCAACGGTGCCTTCTTCAACAAGACCGCCGACGCGCAAGCGTTGCTCCGGAGCGAACGTGCGCTCTTCAAGGTCCGACGGCGTGAAGAAGTAAACAAGGTTGTCATCAAAAGCGGAGAAGACCAGCACGGCGGCAAGGCCCAGTGCGGCCATACCGGCGCCGACGAAAATCAGTCGTTTGTGCTTGCGCTTCATGCCACGGCCCCGGCGACCATGTGTCGTCTGCGTCATTGCGAGTTGCCCTGCGACTCTGCGGTGGCCTGCAGCTCGTCCCGACGCGCTTCTAATGCTCGCATCTCGGCTTCACGGGCCTTCAGAGTCCGGCGGCTGAAATAGAACAGCGCAAATAGAACCGCCGCCGCCGCGCCGAAAGACGGCCAGACATATGCTGCGTATCCACCCATTGAGAAAAACGACATCCTGGCTCCGCGACCGTCCCTGAATTGCCCTGCACTTCTCTATACTAGGCACCGTATCCGCACCTCGAATTCGGCGCAAACAGGATAGGCACAAGGATATAAGGGGGCGGCGCGGTCACGGCAAGTGATGGACGCGAAAACACCCATTTGTGAAGCCAGGGTGTGGGTCAAGCGACCTTGGCGTAAACTTCACGAATTACGGTGGGCAGCATCTTTTCGCGCACCATAAGGAAGGTGTCAGCGATTTCGGGCTGGCCGGCCTCGCGGTGGTGCGCCTCTTGACCGATAAGCTCGGTAGAGAGTGCCTGAGTCAGATCTTGAAGCACCAGACCGGCGGCTTCCGCATCACCGCCACGGGACGCGCGACGAAAGCGTTTTTCCACTTTATCGGTCAATGCGGAGACGATTTGCTGGCCGAGTTCTTCTTTCGGCGATGCCATTGCTAACTCCCGTGCGATCTACGTGTTCGCGGTTACGCCTGTCGGCGACCGGCTGCTACGTGCTGCCGTATGGCCTGATCATTGCCCGAAAAACTGAAAAAATGGTTAGCAAATAGTGGGGATTTAGGCGCCAACCTGGGCCAATCGCAGATTTCGGATACGGCGGGAGGCAATTTCAGCGCGGAGCCGGATGATCAACACAGTGGCGTAATAGGCCATGAATCCAACGATCATCAGCATGAGCGGTGCCGCCATGGTGGGATCAATTGACGGGGCATCAATCTTCGAGATGGTCGCCGGTTGATGCAGCGTGTTCCACCAGTTCACGGAATATTTGACGATCGGCAGGTTGATCACGCCAACCAGCGCCAGAATGCCGGCTGCGCGGGCACCCTTGGTCGGGTCCTGATAGGCCGCGTGCAGCGCAATATAGCCGAGATACAGGAACAGCAGCACCAGCATCGACGTCAGCCGGGCGTCCCAGACCCACCAGGTACCCCACATGGGCTCGCCCCAAAGCGAGCCGGTGAACAGGCAGATAAATGTAAAACAGGCCCCGATGGGCGCGCTCGACTTGGCAACCAGGTCGGCCAAAGGGTGCCGCCAGATGAAGCCCACTGCGCTGGATACAGCCATCACGCCATAGATAAAGAGCCCCATCCAGGCGGAGGGCACATGGACGAACATGATTCGATACGCGTCGCCTTGCTGATAATCAGGCGGTACCACGCCAAGACCCAACACCAGCCCCGCCACGATGGTCAGAACCGACAAACCGGCAACCCATGGAAAGATGACCCGCGAAAACCGCATAAACCGCGCTGGATTCGCCAAAAAATGCCATCCGGCGCGCTTTTTCGTGCGTTTTACCATTCTCTTTCCCTACTCCAGCGCCATTTTGAGAGCTGCCGCACTTGCCACTGGCGCGAGCACCAGGGCCGCTACCAGCCCGGCAGCCAATATCATTAAAGGCGAGCGTGCACCCAGCCCGAAGATAGCACCCTCAACCGCACCGACTCCAAATATCAGGACCGGTACCGAAAGCGGCAGAACCAACAATGCAATAAGCACCCCGCCGCGCCGCAAACTGACCGTCAGCGCAGCACCAACGGTGCCAATCAAACTCAATATCGGCGTGCCGATCAATAGCGAGAGCATGAGCACCGCAAATCCGTTGGTACTCATATTCAGCATAACCGCCAGCACGGGCGCACACAGGATCAATGGCAGGCCGGTCGTGATCCAGTGAGCCAGCGCCTTGGCCAGTACCACGGCTTCAAGCGGCAAAACGCCAAGAGCGATCTGCTCGAGATTGCCGTCCTCGTAATCTTCGCGGAACAGGCTGTCGAGCGACAACATGGTTGCCAGCAGGGCACAGACCCAAAGCACCCCCGGCGCGATTCGGGTAAGAAGATTAAGCTCAGGCCCGACTCCCAATGGAAACAGCGCCACGGCGATAATGAAAAAGACCACGGCGACAAGACTGCCGATACCACCCCTCACCGCCAGACCAATATCCCGCCGGACAATTGTCAGAAAGATACTCACCCGTTCAGGCCCTCACTTTGGCGCCCTGGCATAGCGCTTATCACCATTGGTCCCAAGCCTCATCGCCGGATGTCTTGGCATCTCGTACGCTGCCTGTCATCTCGTCAACGGCGACCACGCCGGCACGGTGTCCGGCCATATCCAACAGGGTCGCGTCTTCCATCTTAATATCTGTGTGGGTCGCAACAACGACGATACCGCCCGCTGCCCGGTGGGCGGCGATCAACGCTTCAAGCCGGGCTGTTGCCTCGATATCCAGCGTCACAGTTGGCTCGTCAAGCAACCACAATGGTGCCGGCGTCGCCACCAACCGTGCCAGTGATACGCGACGGCGCTGACCTGCGGACAAAAACCGCCCGGGAACATCGGCCAGGCCCTCAAGCCCGACCTTGGCCAAGGCGTCAGACTCAGGCTGGTCCGCGCCCCGCAGGTGGGCCCAGAAGGCCACATGTTCTGCCACCGTTGCAGCCGGCTTGATGCCATCCAGATGGCCAACATAATGAAGCCGTTGCCGGTGCTCACCCAGGGCATCGAAGACCGGTTCACCGGCCCAGGTCAGCGCTCCACCGGCGGGCGATAGCAGGCCAGCCAAAATGCGCATGAGGCTGGATTTTCCTGACCCGTTGGGCCCCTTGAGGAGCAGCGCCTGCCCGCTGACAACACGAAAATCGACCCCGCCAAAGACCGGTCGTTCACCACGCACACACACCAAATGCTGCGCTTCAAATGTGTTGGCCGGCGTCCCGTCGGTTGCCATGTGTCAGGTTACCATGTGTGAGTTATCAGCCTCGTTGCACAAACGCCGTATTGCACCGCATACTGTCGGCGCCGGATGGCGCCCTACCCTAGTGGCGACGCCGCCGGGCGGCAAGGCATTGGACGGAAAGGCACTATGCGATTTTTGAGTGGAAGGCGGGGCAAGGGTATGTCGCCTTCACCGGTGCGCAAGGGATTGATTACCGGCCACAAATCGCGGCTCGCCGAATCACCGGTTCTGGACATCAAGGCCGGCGGCAAGCGGGTGCGCGCTGTGTCCTACGGCCCAGGACCAAAAAATGCAGTAACCGCCATTTTTTTACACGAGGGCCTTGGCAGCATTGCCCAGTGGCGGGATTTTCCCGACCGCATTGCCGACGCGGCCGGCTGCGCGGTAATCGTCTATGAGCGGCTTGGCCATGGCGGCTCAGATCCGTTGGAGGAACCCCGCCCGCCGAACTATCACATGCAAGAGGCCAAAATCGTACTGCCCGATGTGATGGACGCTTTTGGGGTCGAGCGCGCAATCTTTTTCGGCCACAGCGATGGCGCGACCATCGGGCTTCTGTTTGCCGCACTCCACCCGGACCGCACCCTCGGCGTCATCGCCGAAGCACCTCATGTATTTATAGAAGAGATATCACTTGAAGGCATTCGCGCCGCCCGTAAAGACTTCGATACCGGTACCCTGCGCGGCCGCCTCCAGACCTACCACGGCAAAAACACAGATTCGATGTTCGACGCCTGGGCCGATACCTGGCTCGATCCGGCCTACCGCGACTGGTCGGTCGAGGACCAGTTGCCAGCCGTCAAGGCGCCGGTGCTGCTGGTACAGGGGGAAAACGATGAATATGGCACAGCCGAGCAGCTGACACGGGTCGCAGACGGGGTCAGCGGGCCAAGCGAAACATTGCTGGTGCCAGATTGTGGCCACGCTCCACATTTTGAAAAACGTGAAGAGATTTTTGAGGCCACACTCCGATTCATCCGGAATTGCACGCCACAATAGTTGCCCGCCAACACACTTAGGTCTTTCGGCGCCAGCCAACGGTGCTAATATCCGCCCGCTCCACCACCCCCGAATGACAAACCCAGCGAGGACACGCCGTGCTTTCTATCGGTCAGGACAGCTTGAACACGCGCCGCACCCTTAATGTGCAGGGCCGCGAATATGATTATTTCAGCCTGCCTGCGGCGGCGGACGCCGCGCTTGGCGATATTAGCCGCCTGCCATTTTCTCTCAAAGTCCTGATGGAGAACCTGCTGCGCTACGAAGACGGGCGCACGGTCACAGTGGACGATATCAAGGCTGCGGCCGCGTGGCTGGCAACAGGCCGGGTTGACCGGGAAATCAATTACCGTCCGGCCCGGGTGCTTATGCAGGACTTTACCGGCGTACCGGCGGTCGTCGATCTGGCAGCGATGCGCGCCGCCATGAGCTCCCTTGGTGGCGATCCGACGCTCATTAATCCGCTGACCCCGGTTGATCTTGTAATTGACCATTCGGTGATGGTCGACCGAGCCGGCACGCCCAACGCGTTCCAGGAAAACGTTGCACTGGAAATGGACCGCAATGGTGAACGCTATGCGTTCCTGCGGTGGGGGCAAACGGCGTTTGAAAATTTCCGTGTGGTGCCGCCAGGCGCCGGCATCTGCCATCAGGTAAATCTTGAATACCTGGCGCAAACGGTGTGGACCGCGACCGTGGACGGCCGCGAGGTTGCCTACCCGGATACGCTTGTCGGCACCGACAGCCACACCACCATGGTCAATGGCCTGGCGGTTCTGGGTTGGGGCGTTGGCGGTATTGAGGCTGAAGCCGCCATGCTCGGCCAGCCAATCTCAATGCTGATTCCCGAAGTGGTTGGCTTCCGGCTGACCGGCAAGCATCAGGAGGGCATTACCGCGACCGACCTCGTGCTGACCATCACCCAGATGCTTCGCGCTAAAGGCGTGGTCGGCAAGTTTGTCGAGTTCTACGGCCCGGGCCTCGATGAGTTGGCGCTCGCGGATCGTGCGACCATCGCCAATATGGCGCCGGAATATGGCGCAACGTGCGGCTTCTTTCCGATTGATCGCGAGACCATCAACTACCTGAACGCCTCGGCTCGTGAGCCAGAGCGTGTGGCATTGGTCGAAGCCTATGCCAAAGCGCAAGGTATGTGGCGCGACAGTGATACGCCGGATCCAGTCTTTACGAGCACCCTGGAACTCGACATCGGCACGGTAGAGCCCAGCCTGTCTGGCCCGAAGCGCCCGCAGGACCGCATCGCGCTGTCAGCCATGGTTTCGACCTTCAACGACGCGATGGACACGACGTTCGACGTTGCTGAGGACAGTCGCGCCGCCCGCGTGCCGGTCAGTGGAGCTGATTTTGACCTTGGCCATGGCGACGTGGTTATTGCCGCCATCACCAGCTGCACCAATACGTCAAACCCCAGCGTGATGCTCGCCGCCGGGCTGGTTGCCCGCAACGCTGTTGCCAAGGGCCTGACGGTCAAACCCTGGGTCAAAACCTCTTTGGCGCCTGGCTCGAAAGTCGTGACTGATTACCTGGTGGCCGCCGGCCTGCAGGAAGACCTGGATACGCTGGGCTTTAATCTCGTCGGGTATGGCTGCACCACATGTATTGGCAATTCCGGCCCGTTGGCCGCGCCGATCTCGGAAGCCATCAACGCCAACAACCTGGTCGCTACGTCGGTGCTCTCAGGCAATCGCAACTTTGAAGGCCGCATCAGTCCTGATATCAGGGCCAACTATCTGGCCTCGCCTCCGCTGGTGGTCGCCTACGCAATTGCAGGCAGCGTACTCCAGGACATCAACAACGAGTCGCTTGGCGACGACACCGACGGCAACCCGGTATATCTACGAGACATCTGGCCGACCAGTAAGGAAGTTCAGGATGTCGTCAACAGCGCTGTCACGCCCGATATGTTCCGGAAAGAATACGGCAACGTGTTTGACGGCACACCGGAATGGCAGGCCATCAGAACCCCCACCAGCCTGACATATGAATGGGACCCGGCCAGCACCTACGTAAAACATCCGCCCTATTTTGAGGGCATGACCAAAACGCCGGACGAGCTGACCGACATCAAGGGCGCCCGAATTTTGGCCTTGCTGGCGGATTCGGTAACCACCGACCACATTTCTCCGGCCGGGTCGATCCAGGAAGATGGCCCAGCGGGTGAATACCTGCGCGACCATCAGGTGAGCACGGGGGATTTCAATTCCTATGGATCCCGCCGCGGCAATCACGAAGTGATGATGCGCGGCACGTTTGCCAACATCCGTATCCGCAACGAGATCGCGCCAGGCACAGAAGGTGGCCTGACCCGCCATATGCCAGTCGGCTCCGAAACCTCTATCTACGATGCGGCAAGTCAGTATGAAAAAGACGGCGTGCCGCTGGTGGTCATGGCCGGCAAGGAATATGGCACGGGCTCTTCGCGAGACTGGGCAGCCAAGGGCACGCGCCTGCTGGGCGTCCGCGCTGTTGTGGCGGAAAGCTTTGAGCGCATTCATCGCTCCAATCTCGTCGGCATGGGCGTGTTGCCCCTCGTCTATCCTGAAGGCGTGACCCGCAAGACGCTCAAGCTGGATGGCACGGAGACAATTGATATTGAGGGCGTTGCCGCCGGCCTGACGGCGCGGATGTCACTTGATTGCCGCATCACCCGCGCCGATGGCAGCACTGAGACCCTGTCTTTGCTTTGCCGCATCGACACGGCAGAAGAGGTCGAATACTTCCGCCACGGCGGCATTCTGCATTACGTATTGCGAGGTCTTGCCGGCGCAGCCTGAGGACGGGCTGCACCGCCAGACATTGTTGCAATGGGCACTGCCAGCAAAACCACGGCAGCCGACAAGGGCGCACCCAGACGCGCCCGGAGTGATGATGAGCGGCTCAGTCCGCCGTCGACGCCAACACTCGATGAGGTGATCGAACGTCGCGTTTCGCGGCGCAGCGTCCTCAAAGGTGCATTGGCAACAAGTGCACTCGGCGGCCTCAGCGGGCTGGTGGCAACTGTCCGCCAGAGCGAGGCCGGCGAGAGGAGCCAGTTTAATTTTATCGAAGTGCGCCGAGGCGTTGACGACACCCATCACGTCTCTCCTGGCTACCGCGCCGATGTACTGGTCCGATGGGGCGATGCGGTCATGCCCGGCGCACCGGCTTTCGACCCGCAGGCGCAAACACCTGCCAGCCAGGTGCACCAGTTTGGCTACAATAACGACTTCATCGGCTTCGCCCCGCTGCCCAGAGGCTCTGGCGCCTCAAATCGCGGGTTGTTGTGCATCAACCACGAATACACAAACGAAGACCTCATGTTTCCCGGCAAGGGCCGCGCCGACAAGTGGCCCTTCGACAATGTCGACAATACGCAAGTCGAGGTCGAGATGGCCGCCCATGGTGGAACTGTTATCGAGGTCGCCCGCGATGCACGCGGTCGCTGGCAGGTCGTCACCGACAGTCACTACAACCGCCGCATTACGCCGCTCGCCACCGAGATGGCTCTTTCAGGCCCGGCTGCCGGGCACCGCCGGTTGCGGACCAATGCCGAGCCCACGGGCCGGCGGGTCATCGGCACGCTGAACAACTGCGCCGGCGGGATGACGCCATGGGGCACCTGGCTGATGGCGGAAGAAAACTTTCATTACTACTTTGACAGTCGCACTCCCGACAGCCGTGGCGCTGTGGCGGACCCAGCATTGCTCGGCCACGCCGAGCGGATCAACTACGCGCGCCTCGGCATTCCCGGTCGGGGTATGGGCTGGTCGCGCCACAAGCCGCACTTCAATATCGACAAGGAACCCTTTGAGGCCAATCGCTTTGGCTGGATTGTCGAGGTCGATCCCTATGACCCGA
>JABJCZ010000162.1 GCA_018668475.1 Alphaproteobacteria bacterium
CAGACCGATGAGGGCATCGTCATGGACTCAAGCTCGTGGGTCATCACCGCCCGAAACCCTACCTAGGACCAGACCAAAGGCCCGCCCCATCAACTAATTCACGCGCCTACCTTCACCCACGTTCCCCTTAGCGGTGGCTCGGTACAAACCGGACCACCGCTTTTTCTGTACTGCCCCGGCCGGCGGCCTGCGCCTAAAAGCCCGTCGACTGTGGATTTTGCCGGCCAAACCGGCTACCAGAACCCGAGCGCAAAAGACGACCAGAAAAGGCACGAGCAGAATGACGCATTGGGTACGTTTTCACGGGGCACAGCTTCAAGATGGCGCGAACAGTGGTTTTGGCGCTCTTGATGGCGACATCATCACCGTCCATACCGGCGACATGTTTGCCGACCCAACGCCAACCGGCGAGACCTGCACCCTCACCGATGTGACTCTGGCCACACCCTGCCAACCCGGCCAGGTGCTGGCACTCTGGAATAACTCCCGCGCCATCGATGAAAAACAGGGCCTCAGCCAGCCTGATGATCCGCTGTTTTTTTTGAAGGCGCCGGGCAGCTGGCTTGCACCGGGTGGTGTCATCCGCAAGCCGGCAAATTACGATGGCCGCGTGATCTATGAGGCGGAGCTGGGTGTTGTCATCGGTAAGGCCTGCACCGGCGTATCGCCGGACGATGCCGCCGCAGCCATCTTCGGCTACACGTGCGTCAACGATGTCACCGCGTTGCAAGTGCTTGACCTCGACCCGACCTTTCCACAGTGGGCGCGCGCCAAAGGGTATGACACCTTTTGCCCGTTTGGCCCGGCGATCGTGACCGGCGCTGACCTTGCCGGCGCCACCATCCGCGCGACCCTGAACGGCCGCGAGCGACAAAATTATCCGCTCACTGACCTGTTCCTCCAGCCGGCCGAAATCGTTTCAAAGCTCTCCCACATGGTGACGCTGCAGCCCGGCGATCTCATCGCCTGCGGCACCGGTCCCGGCGCCCTGCCGATGAAACCCGGCGCCACTATCGACATCACCATCGACAAGATCGGCACCCTCTCTAATACCTACGAGACATAGGGCGTGTCGGTTTCGGTTTGACCCACGGCGCAGGAGCGTAATAATCCTGCGCCATGGACCTCGTGATCAGAAATGCGGTGCTCTATGACGGCGCAGGCGGGCCGCCGGTAGAGGAAGCTGACGTTGGTGTGAGTGGCGGCGAAATTGCTGCGATCAGCACGGCTGCGGGCCGGGAGAGCGGGCTGGATGCCCCCATCGCCGCAGGCGTGCATGAGGTTAACGCCAATGGCCTGGCCCTGATGCCCGGCATTATTGACGTGCACACGCATTATGATGCGCAAATTACCTGGGATAGCGGGCTGACGCCCTCACCCTCGCTGGGCGTGACCACGGCGTTGATCGGCAATTGCGGCTTTACCATTGCGCCCTGCACCGCTGGCAACCGCGAGCGCACAATGGCCAACCTGACCCAAGTCGAAGGCATGTCGCTGGATGTGCTGCGCGCCGGAATCAATTGGGATTTCAAGACTTTTCCCGAATACCTCGATGCCATTGAGGCGCGCGGGATCATCCCCAATGTTGCCGCCTTTATCGGCCATAGCGCGCTGCGCACCCATGTGATGGGCGAAGGGGCGACCACCCGGCCCGCCACCGGCGCCGAGATCGGCATGATGGCCTCCGCTGTGCGCGACGCCATGGAGGCCGGCGCCATCGGCTTCGCGACCTCCACCGCGCCCCAGCATAACGGCGCGGGCGGCGTGCCTATGCCGTCGCGGCTCGCCGAAGATCAGGAGTTCTACACCCTCGCCCAGGCGATGGCGTCGCAACAACGCGGCGTCTTCATGATCACCAAGGGCAAGCACACCAACGTCGCCTGGCTGGAAAACCTCGCCCTCGCGGTCAACCGGCCCGTCTCCATCGCTGCCCTGCTGCACAACCCGACCCGGCCGCACGGCATTGACGACGAATTGGCTGAGATTGAAGCCGCTCGCGCGCGTGGAGCGGAGCTCTGGGGCCAGGTGAGCTGTTGCCCGTTGACTATGGATTTCACAATCGCCTCGCCCTATCCGTTTGAAGACCTTCGCGCCTGGGCCCCGGCGATGGAAGCAAACGGCGAGGCACGCCTTGCGGTATTGGCCGACCCGTCGTTTCGCGATGCCGTGCGGGCCGAGCTCGCCCGCCCGCCCGAGGCCGTGCGCCTGTTCAACGGGGAGTGGGACAAGCTGTTTCTGACAACCGCAGCCGACCCGGCGCATGCCGGATTTGAGCATCGCCCGATTGCCGATATCGCTGCCGAGGTGAATTGCCACCCACTCGACTGGATGCTCGATATCGCCCTCGCTGAAAACCTAGAGAGCGGCTTTACCGCCGAGTTGCTCAACACCGATGAAGCCGCCGTCGCCCGCCTGCTCACCCACCCTTGCGCGCAAGTAGCGCTATCAGACGCTGGCGCGCACCTGACCTTCTTCTGCGATGCGGGCTACGGCCTGCATCTGATGGGGCACTGGGCCCGCGACAAACAGGTCATGCCATTGGAAACCGCCGTCCATGCGTTGACCGCGCGCAATGCCTCGATTTACCGCATACCGTGCCGTGGCTATCTGGCGCTGGGCTATGCAGCCGACATGCTCCTGTTTGACCCGATGACCGTTGGCCGGGGCCAGCGCTACCGGGTGCACGACTTGCCCGGCGATGCGCCGCGCCTGACAACCGACCCCGTAGGCGTGCATGGCGTGTGGGTAAACGGCGCCGGGGTCGCAGGGAACCTCGCCATTCCTCAGCCGGGTGCACTGCCCGGCAAGCTGCTACGCGAATTCGATATCTGAGTGACGCCGACCCGGCTGAATGATGTCGGCTCAGCGCCCAGCGGAAACCCTTCTAAATCCCTACAAAGATTACGTTAACCATTGCCGGTTAGGCTTTGTCGTGAATGGGTCTCAGGCATGCCGCCCGAAACTCAATTTTTTTGAGCAATACGACAGGACCCGCCGCATGACACCCGCCAACACCTACGATTACGACATGTTCGTCATCGGCTCCGGCCCGGCCGGGCATCGCGCCGCCATTCAGGCCGCCAAGCTCGGCAAGCGCACCGCTATAGCCGAGAAGAAGTCCGTCGTCGGCGGCGCCTGCATCAATACCGGCACAATCCCGTCCAAGACCCTGCGTGAAGCGGCACTGCATCTCTCGGGCTATCGCGAGCGCAGCATTTATGGCGCGTCCTATTCCGTAAAGTCCGATATCACCATGTCGGACTTACTCTATCGCGCTGAATCAGTTGTGCGCAGTGAGATTGATGTCTCCCGCCACCAGCTCGCCCGCAACCGGGTTGAGCTGATCGAGGCGACCGCGAGTTTTTCCGACCCCCATACGGTGCGTCTCGATACGGCCGATGGCCAGAGCCATCGCGAAATTTCAGCCGACAACATTGTGATCTCGGTTGGCACCCAGGCGCCCCGCAAAAACGGTGTCGATATCGACGGCCAGCGCATCTTCAATTCTGACGACGTGCTGGGCCTGGAAGAAATGCCGCAGACCCTGGCCATCATCGGCGCCGGCGTGATCGGCTGTGAATACGCCACCATCTTCGCCGCCCTTGGCGTGCGCGTGACGCTGGTCGACAAACGCGACCAGCTGTTGCCATTTATCGATTCCGAAATTACCGATGCGCTGGTCTATCACATGCGCCAGGACCGGCTTGTTTTGCGCCTCGGCGAGGCCGTTCAATCGATGGAGGCCGTAGACGACGAGAAGGGCGAACGCGTGCGCGTGATTCTGGAAAGCGGCAAACGCTTTTCGGCCCACAAGGCGCTCTATGCCATCGCCCGCATGGGCGCGACTGCCAGCCTCAATCTCGCCAATGCCGGCCTCAAGGCCGATAACCGTGGCCTGATCGAAACCAATGACAACTTCCAATCCGAAGTTCCGCACATATACGCGGTTGGTGATGTGGCAGGCTTTCCAAGCCTCGCGTCGACCGCCATGGAGCAAGGCCGCAACGCCGCCGCCCACGCGTTTGGCGCTGACATAAGCGGCTTTCCAGAACACTTCCCCTACGGCATCTATACGATCCCCGAGATATCGGTGATTGGGCGCAATGAAGCAGAGTTGACCGAGGCGGGCATTCCCTATGAGGTCGGCAAGGCCGCCTACCGCGAAATCGCCCGCGGCCAGATTATCGGTGACCAAACGGGGATGCTGAAACTTATCTTCGATCCCGAGACCCGCAAGCTACTCGGCGTCGCGATTCTTGGTGAAGGGGCGAGCGAGCTGGTGCACATCGGCCAGGCCGTTATGTCGCTTGGCGGCGACATCGATTATTTCGTCGACGCTGTGTTCAACTACCCGACCCTAGCCGAATGCTACAAGACGGCAGCACTGGACGGTATCAACCGCCTCGGGTGATGCGCTGGCGAGTGTGAACGCCGGCGACCCAGCGCCCATTTCTCCCTCTGTCCCTGCAGTTTTTTCCGTGTAATCTGACGGCCGCGAACGATTGACCGCCGCCAGATCAGGGAGCACGAATCCGATGTCGACATTGACCCTTCACTCCACGCCCTTCAGCACCTATGGCCGCACTTGCCGAATGGCGCTGCACTGGAAGGGCGTCGACTACACGCTGGACCCGGCGGCGCCGCAATCACCCGAGCAGCAGGAACGCCACCCCTGGGGCAAGGTGCCGGCAATGACTCACACCACCGCCAATGGCGACATAAAGCTGTATGAGACCCTGGCGATTTGCACCTACATCGACCGCGCCTTTGACGGGCGGGACCTGCTGCCTGCGAACGCCATTGAGCGCGGCATCGCTGAGCAATGGATTTCGGTGTTTCAGCAATACACCTATGCGCCGGTAGTCAACATCATCGTTCAGCGGATCTTTGTGCCAGCGCGCGACGGCACACCGGATGAAACCGTCGTAAAAGAGAACATGGTCACCTCGGCAAAGGCGCTCGGCGTGCTGGATGCAGCACTGGCCGACGGCGGCTACTTTGGCGGTGGCGGGCTATCGCTCGCTGATTTTTTGGTACTGCCGCTGGTGGACTACCTGCCGCGCATTCCGGAAGGTGAAGCCTTGCTTGCCGACGTCCCCAACATTCGCCGCTGGCAGGGTGTCATGCACGGCCTCAGCTGCGCCCGCGACACCGCACCGCCGGCCATGGGCTAGGCGCTAGAAGCGCTATGAGCCGGCGCCGGACGAGGTGAATTCCCCGGCCCCGGTGCCCTTTATGGGTGTAGGCTGATGATCTCAACTCCATCAGACACGGAGGATCATCATGGACATCCAGATGCTCACAGAATTTTTCATGTGGTGCATGATTGTCGGCGGCGGCCTGTATCTCTTCGGGGCGGCTTGGCTGATGCTGCTGTCGGATCTCACCTATCGCATCCACAGCAGCATGCTGCCGCTCAGCCGCGACCAGTTCAACGGCGCAATCTATGTGACAATGGGCATCTTTAAGATCATCGTGTTGGTCTTCACCGTCGTGCCCTATGTAGCGCTCTCGATCATCGGCTAGAAGGCGTCCCTGCCAGCACCTGAACGCCAACCCTTATGCGAACGCCGGCATGACTTCCTTCGCGAAAAGCTCGATGGAGTTGGCGACGTCTGATCCGCGGATGCCGGGCATGTGCATCCAGCAAACCATTTCGGTCGGGCGCAGCTCGCGCTCGTATTCCTTGATCTTGCGGATCGCGAGGTCCGGGTCGCCGATGATGTAACGCTCCTTGAAGGTGCGGTAGCCGACATCATCGGTATCGGCAATAACCTCGCCAGTATCGTTCTTCAACACACGGTCGCCCGCAGCCGATGCCGCGCCATAGAGCACGCGGTAAAGATAATCCACGGCCGGTGCTGCAATGGCCTCTGCCTTTTCGGTGGTTTCAGCCACAAACACCTGGCGGATAATGGGCCGCTCCGGCGGTACCCAGCCGGCCTTCGCGGCTTCATCTTCGTAGGGCGCGTAATGCTCCTTCAGCTCGGCCAGGCCGTGGCGCGGTGACATGATCTGCACGCAGCGTCGCTTGACCGCCCGGCGCAGGGCGCTTTTGGCTGAAACGCCATACCAGATGGGTGGATGTGGCGTTTGCATCGGGGTCGGCGTCACCAGGCCTTCCGGCACCTGATAGTGCTGTTCTTCAAAGCTGAAGGGCTCGCCCTTCCACGCGAGTTGCATCAAATCGAGGGCTTCTTCAAAGCGGGTGCCGCGTTCATTCCGCGGAATGCCGTGAGCGGTGAACTCTTCGGTCACATAGCCCGGTGCCACGCCGAAGACGAAGCGCCCGTTGGAGAGGTTGTCGAGCACCGCGACATCCTCCGCCAGCTTGAGCGGCGCATAGAGCGGCACCAGCAGCACCGATGTGCCGATACGCATTTCTTCGGTAACGGCTGCAGCACCGGCCATGGCCACCATCGGCGACGGGCAAAAACCATCGGGCTGGATGTGATGTGAGGCCTGCAATGCCGACTTGAAGCCAAGCGCTTCGGCACGCGGCAGGATTTTCAGCATGTCCTGATAGGGCTCGGACCATTTGATGCCGCTCTCGGGCGGGGTCTGATAGGCGAACAGCAGGCCGAATTTCACAACATTATCTCCACAGTTATGGGCGCGCGGAAACCGTGCCACAGGCGCGCCTGCAATGCCATATTTCCGATTGCCCACATAGCTGGTAAGCGGTCGGTCCAGGTGCCGGTTCGTCAAAATCTGGTTGGTTACCCATGACTGTTCTCAAATCGGGCAGAGCATTATTATGTTGTGGCGCTGGCCCGCGACCGCATAATCCAGCGAGGGATAATCTGAACGGAGAGGGCCAGGCAATGGAGTTCGATACCTCCGACATCGTAAAGCGCTTTATCGCTGCGAATCCGAAGTCCGCCGCCCACAACGTGCGGGCGCGCAAAGTGGTGCCCGGTGGCACGTCACGGGCGACCATGTTGCAGGCCCCCTTCCCCGTTTACCTCGCTGATGCTGGCGGCGCCTGGGTGACCGACCTTGAAGGCAACCGGCGCCTCGACC
>JABJCZ010000444.1 GCA_018668475.1 Alphaproteobacteria bacterium
TTAAGAGATTCGCCAAATTCTTGGTATCGTATGTCGGCCTCTCGGTCAACGACAAACCATTCCAGTGTATATGTATAACTTTCGTATACATCAAGTGGGTTTTCAAAAAAATCGTTTGAGTCTATTAACTCATTTAACGAACTTGCTTGAGAATTATTCATTTACTTACACCATTTTACCAATATTATCTTTACTCGGAATTTTAATAGTAGTTCCTGCTGAAAAATCTCTAATCGGGTCAATCATAATATCTGAATTTCTATGAGCGAATACCCACCAGTATTTTGCAGTGCCATACATCTCGTAACTACACAAATCTGGCCTCTCGTCAAATTTTCCGGGTATAGTATATTCTGTATCGTATGGGTCTTTATAGATAAACCTTTTCTTCATTATATCTAATATTGTATCATCGATAATCGCTGTTCTGTTCCACGGAGAATTTTCGTTATACATAGCCTTTGTCCTTTAAATTTCCTGCAAGATAATCTTTAACACTGAAGTTTTCTCGTATACTTTTTGGTGAATATGTAGTCGATAATGACAAGACAAACATATTTGAAACTGGAACTCTCATACCGCTATTAGTCTCTACATAGTCTATATCAGAATCTAGGTTCCAAGTAAAGTCACTAATCACGCACGGCACATTTTTGTATATTCCATGTGCATTAAATCGTAATATTGGCGGAGGCATTCCTGGGTCATTATCTCTTAACCATTGCATTTTCATCATACCTCTAATCCATAATGCCGCATTATATACATAGTCTGCTTCTTCTTCACTTCTTACAATCATCGGCGCAGTTATGTTTAGTTCCATATTCGAATGACTGTCAAATGCACGTTGTTGAAAGTTCGAATGCGTCAATCCGTATTCAGAATAGTTCGAACTACTGATAATTGATATCGTAGGGGTGAACGGGAAGTTCAGCCTCGCTGATGTAGAATCGGCATATCCAGTCCTCTGTTGGTTTTTATTTAAAATATTCTCATATCTCCCACTAGGGTCTTCTAAATATACTGGTTGTTTTGTATAATATGGGGATGCCATAACCTTACTCCTAATTCATTATAACAGTATTTATCGTTGTATTATGTGCGTATATTATGCCAGTATACGAATTTTGCTATATATAGCATTATACCACTTGACAAACGCAACTTTTATGTGTTATAATAGGTGTAACATTAGGAGAATTATACTATGGCAAGACGACAGAACTACTTAAACAATAAAGATATGTTGAAACAGATACATATCTCCAAGTCAAACTATTCTTGGTTTGAAGATAGAGATAAACATCATCAGCATGATATTATTCTGTATTCAACTAAAGAAATAGCAGACGCAGTAGAACAGGCAAGACAAAACAAAGCAAAACGCTTACAAAAATTGGCTTGGGACGCAAATACAGATAAAAAGAAAAAACAAGTTGATTTCGAAGTAGACCCCACTTCTTTCACTGAAGATGAAATTGTGTTTCGTATAATGGGTTTTGACCATATACCAGACGAACCGGGCAGAAAAGCAAATCCGAAAACAGTTGCAGACCACAAAGTAAAATTGCCATTTCCTGCATTCACCCATTACACATATGTAGATGGAAAACTTAACGAAGTCGGAATCTCCCATTATAACAAAGACAAAGAATTTGATTTAGGTGCTGGTAAAATTACAGCCGTATTAGCAACGATGTATATCAAACTCGTAGAAAGATATTCTCAGCGTTCTAACTGGCGTGGTTATACATACATCGATGAGATGCGTGGTCAAGCATTGCTACAATTAGCACAGATTGGGTTACAATTTAACGAAGACAAGAGTGATAATCCATTTGCTTACTACACAACAGTAGTAAACAATTCATTCACTCGTGTTCTTAACATAGAAAAGAAAAATCAAGGCATACGTGATGACTTGCTCGAAAAAGCAGGACAGGCGCCAAGTTGGACAAGACAACTGGCACACGAAATGAAATCTCAGGAGCGTTGGCAGAAA
>JABJCZ010000163.1 GCA_018668475.1 Alphaproteobacteria bacterium
AAGCCATCGCCGCGCGCAACTTGACCAAGCCTTCAAATTGGAAGGCATGGCAAATTACATCTTCTTCCAGTTACCGGTCTTCTCGAAGGCACGTGCTGCCTGGAGGACCATTGCATCGTCATAGCGTTTGCCGACGATCATCATACCAATCGGCAGACCGGCCGACGACATCCCGCATGGAATGGAAATTGCCGGATGACCCGAGCAATCAAACGGCGCCGTGTTGCGCAGCATGTTGAGGGCCTTGTCGACGTTCTCCTCGCGGCTACAGTCGGGGGCTGGCAACTTGGTCGCTGTCATCGGCAGCGTCGGCATGATAATGACGTCAAATTCTTCAAAAACGGCGTCATAGGCATCCCGCAACTGGCGGCTCAGATTCTGTGCCTTGGCGTAATAGCGGCCGTTATAATTCCGATGCATATACTCACCGAGCAGCATCGTCATCTTGACCGTCTCTGATAGATCATTGGGCCGGCTGCGCCAGCCGCGTGCGTAAGCGTCCAGCAATGCGGTATTGTAATAACCCTCCCAGTTGGTGCCAAAGGCATTGCCCTTGAGCATCAGTTCGGTCGCACCTTCTGTCGCAATTGCGTTCCAGATGTGCAGGCCATCCAGATGCATCGGTATCGACACTTGCTTGACCGTCGCGCCAAGTTTCTTGAAGCTGTTGGCGGCGACCTTCACTTTCTGGTCGACGACTTTCTCGCTTTCGGGGTGGCCAAATCCCTCCTTCAGAATGGCGACTTTCAACCCTTTGGCACCCTTGGCCAGCGCTTTTACGTAGTTCTGGGTCTTGCAGCCGATCTGACGCGGGTCGTGGCTGTCAGGCCCGGCAATGGCCTGCAACAGGGTTGCAGTATCGGTGACGGTGCGGGCCATCGGGCCGGTGTGATCGAGGGTCATCTCGATGGGGAAAACACCTGTATACGGGACCAGTCCGTGGGTCGGCTTGTGCCCGACAATGCCGGACCAGCAAGCAGGCATCCGGATGGATCCGCCCTGGTCGCCGCCCATTGCCATATCGGCTTCACCAATCGATACCAGCACGCCACTACCGGCTGAGGAGCCGCCTGAGGAGTAACCCTTCTTGTGTGGGTTCTCGACCATGCCGGTGGCTGTCGTAGCACTGCCGCCGTCGAAGCAGAGGTAGGTGTTCGCCGCCTTGCCGATAATCGTGCCGCCAGCATCAAGAATGCGGGTCACAATGGTCGCATCGACATCTGGCACGAAGCCTTCCAGCACCGAGGCGCCGTTCATCATGGGCACGCCGGAAAGGCAGATATTATCTTTCAGGACGATTTTCTTACCGGCGAGCGGCCCGCTCTTTTTGCCCTTCACTTCGCTCTTCCAGTACCAGGCATTGTACTTGTTATCTGCCTGTTCGGGGCGATGGCCGGGGGTGCGTGGGTATTTGACCGGCAGTTTGGTGTCTACCAGGTCATCGATACGGTCATAGGACGCAATGGTCCCGCCCATCAGCCCCTGAAAGCTCTCGGCATCCTCGATGCTCAGGTTCAGACCGAAACTGTCCGCGATATCGAGAACTTCCTCAACCGTCGGCGTGCGTACCGTTGGGAACTTTGCCATGGGTATCTCCCTGTGTGTCTGGCGGCGTTTTTTATGTGCGCCCTCAATCGCTGTTTCGCTCTTGGAGGGCGTTGTGTAGCGTCTGGCGCGAGTTGCCTCGCGCGAAATTACTGGTCCAAAGGGTAAAACGCTGACGGGGTAGGAGTAAATAGTCTGTCGACCGGCGGCGCAGCTTTAATGCCAATTGATCAGCAGGTCGAGCAGGCGTGCAGTCAGCGGTTCATCGCGGCGATTTCGTCACAAGAGTGGACCTCGACCCCACCAATCAGCATTGGCTGGGCTTTCGCAATCCACCCGGCGACGGCATCGGAAGAGTTATGTATGTCCATCGCGTCGCGGCTGTCGTATCGCTCATAGGTGAAAAACAGCCCCGGTTCGGTCTCACACTGACAAACATAATAACTGACCGTCCCAGGCTCATTGGCTTCCACATACCTGACGACGTCAGCCAGTGCCTCGGCCATGGCGTCCGTGAACTCTTTCCGCACCCGGATTTTTGCTACAATTGAGATCATGTTTGCCCCTTCGGGTTGCTTCGGGTTCGACCATCCGGTCGGCGGTATGTGTTGTCAATGGTCAAGCGATACTGCGGGGTCTGAGAGCAAGCGCGTGTCGCGGCGCAATATTTCACATATTTGGCTTCGACAAAAAATCCCACATCCCTTGATGTAACCAGGCGTGCCTGACTATATTGCAAATGTTGCAGTGCAAAATTTCAGGCGTCTCCGGCTCGGGCCTCTAGCTCGTCCCGACGGCGCATTTCACGATATATGAGGACATAAATGCAGGTAGTCCAGAAGGCCGAGGCGCCAACGGTCATTTATTTTGAGGATTTGCGTGAGGGCATGAGCGCCGAATACAGGCGCACCGTTACCCAGCGTGATGTGGAGCTGTTCGCTCAGGTCTCAGGCGACAACAACCCGCTCCATCTCGATGAAAGTTATGCCAAGGGGACGATGTTCAAAGGGCGCATTGCCCACGGCATGCTGACGGCATCCTATATATCGACCGTTATCGGCACACAGATGCCAGGGCCTGGCTGCATTTATCTCGGCCAATCCTTTCGCTTCAAGGCGCCGGTGCGTGCAGGGGATGAAGTGGTGGCAAAGGTGACCGTAACCGAGCTGCAGCCTGCAAAGTGTCGTGCGACTTTCCGGACGACCTGCTCCGTTGGTGAGCGGGTGGTGCTGGATGGCGAGGCGCTTATCCAGGTGCCGTCCCGTGCCTGAGCGGATTGCCATTTCAATTTGCCGGGCAGTGTGACCTGCTGAGGCTGGTCAACAGCGCCGTGAACGCTTATTCTCCGGCGCGAAATCAAGGTTTTCCGGCAGGTCAGGAACGGCTGCGCGACCATGCGAATTGTTCGCCATTGGCGTCATGTAGATAAGCACGCCCGTGGCGCCGTCGTGGCCATTGGCAATTTCGACGGCGTCCATCGGGGCCACCGCGCGGTGATCGCGGCGGCGGCCGATGTTGCACGCGCTACCGGCCGCCCGCTCGGCGTGTTGACCTTCGAACCACACCCGCGCGAGGTTCTGGGTCGGGTTGACCATCCCTTCCGGTTGACCCCGTTTCGCGCCAAAGCCGAAGCGATTGCCGCCCTTGGCGTCGATATTCTCTATGCCGCCCGTTTCGACGCGGCGTTTGCGGCGCTCGAGCCGGAAGCGTTTGTTCGGGACGTCATCATCACCGGCCTTGGCGCGTTTCATGTCGTGATCGGCTACGATTTTGCCTTCGGGCGAAAACGAGGCGGCAATATCGACCTGCTGCGCCGTATGGCTGACGATGGTGGATACCTGGTCAGCCAGGTCGACAAGGCACAGGATGAAGAAGGCGCTTTTTCGGCCAGTGAAGCCAGACGATATCTGGGCGATGGCGATGTTGCCGGGGCCGCGCGTATTCTGGGGCGCCCCTGGGAAGTTGTGGGCCGCGTGCGGTCTGGTGCCCGTATCGGTCGCACCATGGGGTTTCCGACAGCGAACCTGGCGGTCGAGCGGTTGTTCCGCCCTTCACCGGGGATTTATGCCGTGTGGGCCGGCGTTCAGCGCGCTGGGGCGCATTGGGATACTGAGCCGGACTGGCATCCGGCAGCCGCCTATCTCGGTCGTCGTCCGACGTTTGACAAGACCGAAGAACTTCTCGAAGCCCATTTGCTCGACTTTACCGGCGATATTTACGGTCGGCGCTTGCGTATCGCGTTCGTTGAGCATATTCGGGGTGATCGAAAGTTTGACGGTATGGAGGACCTCAAGGCGCAGATCGATAAGGACTGCATTCGTGCCCGTGAGATCCTCTCCGCTACTCAGCCACCTGCTGGCGCAACCAAACTGAACGCTGCTCAGGCAGGCGCAACCAAACAGGCTCAGTCATGACCACCGACTACCGCAAGACAGTCTTTCTGCCGCGCACGGATTTTCCGATGAAGGCGCAGCTGCCCAAGCGCGAGCCGGACATGCTGGCCCGCTGGGCCGCGCTTGACGTCTATGGCAAGTTGCGCGAGCGCTCCAATGGGCGTGAGAAGTTCGTGCTTCATGACGGCCCGCCTTATGCCAACGGGCACCTCCATATCGGCCACGCCCTCAACAAGATTCTCAAAGACGTCATCGTCCGTTCGCAGCAAATGCTGGGGCACGATTCGGTCTATGTGCCGGGTTGGGATTGTCACGGTCTGCCCATCGAATGGCAGATCGAACAAAAATACCGCAAGGCCGGCAAGGACAAGGATGCCGTGCCGGCGGTGGAATTTCGGGCCGAGTGCCGGGCGTTTGCTGAAAAGTGGGTCGGCGTGCAGCGCGAGGAGTTCAAACGCCTTGGTGTGATGGGCGACTGGGACAACCCCTACACCACCATGAGTTTTGCTGCTGAAGCCCAGATTGTTCGCGAAATCGGCAAGTTTCTGGTCAATGGCGGTCTATATCGCGGTGCCAAGCCGGTCATGTGGTCGCCGGTGGAGAAAACCGCGCTTGCCGAAGCCGAGGTCGAATACCACGACCATACGTCGACGACCGTCTGGGTCCGGTTCCCGGTCGCCTCATCGTCCCTCCCGGAGATTGAAGGCGCCGCGGTTCTGATCTGGACGACTACGCCGTGGACCATTCCAGGGAATAGGGCCATTACCTTTGGCTCGTCCATCTCTTATAGCGTTGTTGAAGTGACCGACACGGCAGCCGACAGCGCCGCTCGAGTGGGCGAGAAGTTGGTCGTGGCGAGCGAGTTGATCGAGAGCATTTGCGGCGAAGTGGGGATCACCGGCCATCGTGTTCTGGCGGGCGGGATTGATGGCGCGGCGTTTGCCGGCTCAATCTGCGCACATCCGTTGCGCGGCCAGGGCTTTGAATTTGATGTACCGATGATGCCTGGTGATCATGTCACCATCGAGCAGGGGTCCGGGTTCGTGCATACAGCGCCCGGCCACGGCGCCGAGGATTTTGATGCCGTCTCAAAGTACAACGACGCTTGCCGCGCCGCTGGCGACGCACAGAGTATCATTGAGACGCCGGATACGGTCGGCCCGGACGGGACCTACTTCGAGCATGTGCCGCTGTTTGCCGGTCACCATGTTTACAAGGTCAATGGCGAGGTCGCCGATACCCTGGCGGCGGCCGGTATGTTGCTGGCTCGCGGTGAGCTCGTGCACTCCTATCCTCATTCGTGGCGATCCAAGGCACCGCTTATCTTCCGCAATACGCCGCAGTGGTTCATCAGCATGGCGACCAATGATCTACGCAAAAAGGCATTGGATGCCATCGACGAAGTGCGTTGGGTGCCTGATTCCGGGCGCACACGCATCCGCACGATGATCGAAACCCGACCCGACTGGGTCGTTTCACGCCAGCGCGTCTGGGGTGTGCCAATCACCGTATTCACCAATAAGAAGAGCGGCGAGCCGCTGCGCGACCCCGACGTGGTTGAACGCATTGCCCAGGCTGTGGAAGCCGACGGTGCTGAAGCCTGGCTGACAACCGACCCGGCAGTCTTCCTGGGCCCCGATCGCAACCCCGATGATTACGAACAGGTCTTGGACATTCTTGATGTCTGGTTTGACAGCGGCTCAAGCCATGCCTTCGTGCTGGAAGAGCGTGATGATCTCAAGTGGCCGGCCTCGCTCTACCTGGAAGGGTCTGACCAGCATCGCGGCTGGTTTCATTCCTCACTACTGGAATCTTGCGGCACAAGGGGTCGGGCACCCTATGAGTCCGTGTTGACGCATGGTTTCGTGGTTGATGGTACGGGCCGCAAGATGTCGAAGTCGGATGGGAATGTCGTCGCACCTGAGAAGGTAATGAAGACATATGGTGCCGACATTCTGCGGCTGTGGGTTGTTAGTGCGGATTATTCGGAAGACCTGCGCATCTCGGATGAAATTCTGCGTTATCAGGCCGATAGCTATCGCCGCTTGCGCAATACCTTGCGCTTTCTGCTGGGCAATCTTGAGGGTTTCGATGCCAGCGAGCGCGTGGCGCCAACTGAGATGCCGGAACTCGAGCGCTGGGTACTGCATCGTCTGTGGCAGCTGGACCGCGATATTCGAACCTGGAGTGACGACTTTGAGTTCCATGCCATTTTCACGGCGTTGCACAACTTCTGTGCTGTGGAGCTTTCGGCCTTTTACTTTGATATCCGCAAAGACTCGCTCTATTGCGACCAGCCTGACAGCCCAACGCGGCGCGCGGCGCGGACGGTGCTGGACAGGCTCTTTGACTGCCTCACGGCATGGCTTGCCCCCATACTCTGTTTTACGGCCGAGGAGGCCTGGCTTATCCGCAACCCGGGTGACGACGAGAGCGTCCATTTTCGTGATTTCCCCAGCGTGCCGGAAGCCTGGCAGGACGATGCTCTGGCCGCCAAATGGGAAACAGTGCGCAAGTTGCGGCGCGCGATCACCGGCGCGCTTGAGGTTGAGCGGGCAGAAAAGCGGATCGGCTCCAGTCTGCAGGCCAAGCCCCTCGTCTGGGCCGATGCCGAGTATCAGGCGGCGGCGGAAGGACTGTCACTGTCAGAGATCTGTATTACGTCGGACGCCAGTTTTAAGACTGGAGAGCCGCCCGCCGATGCGTTTACGCTTGACGATGTGCCCGGCGTTGCTGTTTCAACGACCGCACCTGCAGGTGAAAAATGTGTCCGCTGTTGGCAAATTCTTCCCGATGTTGGCGCTCACAAGGTCCATGACGAGTTGTGTGGTCGCTGTGCCGAGGCGGTTGACGCCCGCCCGGCGGAGACGGATTAGCGCCACTATGCGGCTTCGGCAGGGACTGGGCCAAATCGGGGAGCATGGATGATGCTGCGCTTCGGCATGGCTATCGCCGTATTAATTATTGCTGCCGACCAGGCCACCAAACTCGGCGCTGTTGCCGCTCTATGGGACCCACCGCGCGCGGTAGAGGTGTTCGGTTTTTTTGATCTGGTGCCGGTCGAAAACCGTGGCGTGAGCTTTGGTTTGCTACAGGGCTCGGGCGATCTCGGACGCTGGCTGATCACGGCTTTGTCGCTGGCGGTCTCTATTGGCCTTGGCATATGGCTGCGGCGGCAGACCGGCCGTCTGCCTGCGCTTGGCATCGCCCTCATTATCGGCGGCGCGCTGGGCAATGTCGTGGATCGCGTGCGACAGGGCTGGGTGATCGACTTTATTGACCTTCACGCCGGCACCTGGCACTGGCCAGCCTTTAACATTGCCGACGCGGCGATTACAATCGGGGTGGTGATACTGTTGGTCGATGGCTTGCTCCACCCGGCCAAACGACCTACATAGTGGTCATGTTGGCCAAAGAGGAATGTTCACGCATGAAGCTGATCTGGACGCGACGGTGGCGGCACGCAGTTGTACCGGGTTTTATTGCGGTCGCGGTTGGTCTGGCTGGCTGTGGCAATGGTGGCCTGCTGGGTTCCGCCAAGGATGCACCTGACGAGTTCGCAGTTGTGTCGCATACCCCGCTGGTTATTCCGCCGGACTACACGCTACGCCCTCCCAGGCCGGGTGCACCACGTCCGCAGGACGAACAGCGGCGGAATGAGGCAGCGTCCGAAGTATTCGGTAGCACGGGCCAGGTTGATACCGCTCGCTCGCCGGGAGAGCAGTCGTTGCTGGCGAGTGCTCAGGCGCTGGACCCCAATCCCAATATTCGTGACGAAATCGAGCGGCAATTCTCGATCTACGCGCATGAGGATGAAGGCTTCTTCGAATCGCTGCTGTTCTGGCAGGGTGATGACCTCGACGGCCTTGCTGTGGACGCGACCAATGAAGCCGAGCGCCTGCGCGAGAACGCAGCTCTCGGCAAGCCTGCAAACGAAGGCCAGACCGTGGTCATCGAGAAGCAGGAGAAGGCGCTTCTTGAAGACCTGTTCTAGACCGACCTGGGCAGCTGCCGCCGCCATGATGCACATCGCCATGCCGTTGCGTTTTGCCCTCGGTGTTGTTGTTGCCGTGACACTCTGGACGTCCGGAATTTCAGCGGACACCCGCGCAGTTGCGGCGTCTGGTATGTTTGGTGCGGAGCGCTACAGCCTCGACAACGGACTTGAGATTGTGGTGCTGCCAAACCATCGGGCGCCCATTGTTGTTCACATGGTGTGGTACAGGGTGGGTGCGGCGGATGATCCGGTTGGCAAATCTGGCCTCGCGCATTTTCTTGAACACCTGATGTTCAAGGGTACGCCGCGATACCCCGATGGCGAATTTTCGGAAATCGTGGCGCGCAATGGCGGCCGCGAGAATGCGTTTACCTCATCCGATTACACCGGCTACTTCCAGCGCATTTCAAAAGATCGCCTGGCCCTGGTTATGGAGCTTGAAGCTGACCGCATGCGCAATCTGGTTCTCGTGGAAGAGACCGTCTTGCCGGAGCGGGATGTTGTGCTGGAGGAGCGCAGTTCGCGAACGGACAATAATCCCGGCGCGCTGTTGGGCGAGCGGCTCAATGCGACACTCTATGCGCGCCATCCTTATGGCACCCCGATTATCGGCTGGCGTCATGAGATTGAACAGCTAACGCTGGACGATGCGATAACCTTTTACGATCGCCACTACGCCCCGGACAATGCCATTCTGGTGGTTGCTGGCGATGTTACCGGCCCCGAAGTATTGGCGCTGGCCGAGGAGTATTACGGCGCAATCGCGCCGCGCGATGTGCCAGCCCGTGTGCGCCCGCAAGAGCCTCCACCGATAGCTCCCCGGCGTGTTACCTATGTCGATCCACAAGTCTCCGAACCCAGTATTTCCCGACATTTTCTGGCACCCAGCTATGTCGCTGGCGAGAGCCAGCATGCGGTGCCGCTACAAGTGTTGGCCGAGTTGCTCGGTGGTAAATCGACCAGTCGTCTTTATCGCGACCTGGTTGTTGAGCAGGGGATCGCTGGCTGGGCCGGTGCGTCCTACCGGCCCATGGCGCTCGACCGCACAAGTTTTGCCGTCTATCTCTCGGTTAAACCCGGCGGTGATGTCGCCGCCGCCGAGGCTGCGCTGGACCGTGCGATTGATGACCTGTTGACGAACGGAGTGACCGAAAAGGAGGTCAAGGCGGCCAGGGATCGCATGTCGGCGAGCGTTTTCTACGCTCTCGATAGTCCATCCGGTATTGCGAATATCTTCGGCAATGCAATGGTGATCGGCATGGATACTGTTGACGTTGAAACCTGGGCAGAACGAGTAGCGGCGGTGACGGTTGAGGATGTCATGGCCGCCGCACAATATGTTCTTCAGCCGGCCCGCTCAGTAACCGGGCATTTGCTGCCATCCGGGAGTGAGCAATGAGCCGTCTTGTCGGCGTCCTTGCCAGCCTCGTTATTGGAGTCTGGCTGCTTTTACCAGCCAGCGGCCATGCCACAGACGTTGAGCGTATTGTAACGCCGGCTGGTATCAACGTCTGGTATGTGCGGGAACCGTCTATTCCGATCATTGCCCTCAGCCTCGGATTCCGGGGCGGCTCAGCGCTTGATCCGGCGGGCAAGGAAGGTCTGTCCAACCTCGCCATGAGCTTGCTTGATGAAGGCGCGGGCGACATGGATGATCTCGCCTTTCAGGAGGCGATTGTTGATCGCGCTATTCAACTCGGGTTTCGGGCTGGGCTTGATATGCTGAGTGTCTCCCTGCGCACACTCAGCCAGAATCGCGATGACGCGTTCAGCTTGCTTGGGCTCGCACTTCGTGCGCCCCGTTTTGACGGTCCGGCTGTCGCCCGTGTGAAGGATCAGATTCAAAGTGTGCTGGCGTCAGACGAGAAAGACCCGAATTCCATTGTCAGCCGCAGCTGGTTTGAAGCCATGTTTGGCACGCACCCCTACTCACGACCTCGCAATGGGACCCCTGACGGCGTGCGCGCCATCGGGTCGTATGATTTGCATAATCTGGTGCGTACCCGGTTGACCCGCGGGAACGTGATTGTTGGTGCGTCTGGTGATGTGCCGGCTGCGGAGATGGCCCGCCTGGTTGACCTGGCACTTGCCGATTTGCCGGCGGAAGCATCTCCAGTGATCGTGCCGGAGGTGGTTTTCCCAACGCAGGGGCAGCTCATCGTTCGTGAAATGGAAATTCCCCAGAGCATCGCGTCTTTTGGTCTGCCAGGGCTCAAGCGTCACGATCCGGATTTCTACGCGGCCTATGTCATGAACTACATTCTCGGTGGCAGTGGCTTCTCCTCCCGGTTGACGGAATCAGTGCGGGAGAAGCGAGGCCTCGCCTATTCCGTCTACAGTTACCTGTACCCATTGCAGCACGCGGGGCTGTTCGTGGGCGGCGTTGCCACCCGCAACGACGCCATCTCGGAATCGCTGGAACTGATTCGTGCGGAGTTGACCCGTATGGCCGAAGAAGGGGTGAGCGAGCGCGAGCTTGCCAATGCCAAACTCGGTATGACGGGCGCATTCCCGCTGCGGTTTGACTCGGCTGGCGCCGTCGCGGACATGCTGGTGGGCATGCAATATGAGGACCTCGGCATCGATTATATCGATCGGCGCAACAGCTATATCGAAGCTGTGACGACGACCGACGTTCGCCTTGCGGCGCGCCGTCTGCTCGATGTCGATCAGTTGCTGGTTGTCATCGTCGGTTCGCCCGAGGGGCTCGCCGACGACGACTGACGGCCCGGCTCGAATCGGGTATTATCCCGGTCATCCGATGCGCTATTCACAAATCATAGACGCCTGCCTCGCCGATACCATTGGCTCCCACGGGCTAAGTGCGGCCGAGGTTTCTGCCGAGATGCCCGGCGTCACGGCGGCACTTGAGCGCATTCAGGAATGGCGCGCAAACGCTGAAAAGCCCTTTCTCAGCCTCCCTGCACAGCGTGATGACTTGGCAGAGATCAACGATGTCGCGGCCATGTTCCGGCGGCGCTTCGGGCGTCTTGTAGTGTTTGGTACCGGCGGTTCAAGCCTCGGTGGTCGTGCGTTGGTGGCGTTGCCGGCGGCGCAAGGTGCATCACCCCTGCCGGTCTTTCTGGAAGGCTCCGACCCGCTCGAGTATGAAACGATACTGGCGCAACATCCCGTCGAGGATACTGGTTTTCTGGTCGTATCAAAGTCGGGCAGTACGTCCGAAACTTTGATGCAGGCTCTGCTCGCGTTGGATCGCGCGCCGCCCGATAATTTTGTGCTGATAACAGAGCCGGGTGATAACCCCTTGCGGCGGCTGGCCGCCAGAGAGGGCATTCGTGTGCTCGACCATGACCCAGCGCTGGGCGGGCGATTTTCGGTCATGTCGCTGGTTGGACTGATTCCGGCGGTGTACGCCGGCGCGGATGGCGCGGCCCTGCGGCAAGGGGCCAGCGATGTGTTGGAAGCCGCTCTTGCCGGTGGGGCGCCCGAAGCGTGCGCACCTGGGCTCGGTGCGGCGGTGGCCGTGGCATTCGCCCGCAAAGGCGTCAGCATTGATGTGATGATGTCCTATGCTGAGCGGCTTCACCCTTTTGCGCTCTGGTATCGCCAGCTCTGGGCGGAATCCCTTGGTAAGGATGGCCTTGGCATGACGCCGGTCGCTGCCCGGGGCCCGGTCGATCAACACAGCCAGCTTCAGCTTTACCTGCAAGGACCACACGATAAATATGTCAGCGTGGTATCGCTGGGTCGGGGGAGTGACTCCCCTCGAATTGATCGGAGTCGCGCCGAAGCCATCGGGATGCCCTGGCTCGCGGATCAAAGCCTTGAGGAGCTGAACGACGCGCTGACCGAATCGACCGTCGAGACGCTGGTGGCGCACGAGCGCCCGGTCCGGCGTATTATTTTGCCAGCTCTTGATGATGCCGCGCTTGGCGCGCTGATGATGCACTTTATGTTGGAGACCGTTATCGCTGCCGATCTTCTGGGTGTTGACGCATTTGATCAACCGGCCGTCGAGCATGGAAAAGTCCTGGCGCGGGCGAGGCTGGGGGGACAGGGCTAATGGCCATTCGCCGGTTACCCGAAGGTCTGGTCAACCGCATTGCGGCTGGCGAAGTTGTTGAACGCCCGGCATCCGTGGTCAAGGAGCTGGTCGAGAACGCGATTGACGCTGACGCGCGTGCGATTGATATCGCGGTGGAAGATGGTGGGCGTGCCTTAATCCGTGTTGCAGATGATGGTTGTGGCATGACGCGGGACGAGTTGCCACTTGCTGTTGAGCGGCATGCGACCTCGAAGCTCGCTGATGATGAGGCGCTGTTTCATATCGTCACGCTGGGTTTTCGCGGTGAAGCGCTGCCGTCCATCGGCGCGGTCGGGCGCTTGGTGATGACCTCACGGGCGCAAGGGACTGATGCGGCTTGGCAGATCAGCGTTGAAGGCGGAGACCTATCAGCACCGGAGCCCGCAGCCCGTGCCGCAGGCACCGAGGTCGTCGTCCGTGACCTGTTTTTTGCAACGCCGGCGCGGCTCAAGTTCCTCAAAAGCCCGCGTACTGAAAATCAGCATGTGTCAGATGTCGTGACCCGTCTGGCCATGGCACACCCCGAAATAGCCTTCACCCTCAGTATTGATGGACGCCGCAACCTGGACGTGACGGCGGAACTGTCGCCGGACGAGGGCCGGCTACAGCGATTATCCTCCGTTGTCGGGCGGGATTTCAGAGAGAACGCCTTGTCTCTCGACGCCGAGCGCGAGGGGATCAGACTCTTTGGCTACGCGTCATTGCCGACCTACAATCGCGGTACGACCCAGCACCAATATCTTTTCGTTAACGGTCGCCCAGTGCGTGATCGTCTGCTCCACGGTGCGGTGCGCGGTGCTTACCGGGATGTTCTGGCCGCCGGGCGTCATGCCGTTTGTGCGCTGTTTATTGAGCTGCCGCCTGATGCGGTCGACGTCAATGTGCATCCGGCCAAAGCCGAAGTGCGATTTCGCGACGCGGGGCTCGTGCGCGGGTTGATCGTCGGGGCTCTTCGTCATGCGCTGGCCGGCGCCGGCCACCGCTCGGGCACCACTGCTTCCGCCGGTATGCTCGGCGCGGCGCGCCCCGAAAGTGCGGGCGGACCGACAGTACCTTATGCACGGTATCCGACTGGGGGCGGCCGGTTCTCGCCGGGCCTGTCTGAAGCGGCGCAGGGATTTCAGGCGCCGTTCGCCGATGGGGCCGCACCCGCTGCTCCGCCGTCAGTTTCAGAAGGCGAGGCAACGCCACTTGGTTCCGAATATCCGCTGGGCGTTGCACGGGCGCAGCTCCATGGCACTTATATCGTCGCGCAAACTGAGGGCGGCATCATCATCGTCGATCAGCACGCGGCCCATGAGCGCATTGTATATGAGCGCATGAAGGCGGCGCTTGCCGGGGGTCGCGTCAAAACCCAGATGCTTCTGATTCCGGAAGTGGTTGAGCTGGACCCTGCCGCCGCGTCGCGTCTTGAAGCGCGGGCCGCAGAGCTTGCGGAGCTTGGGCTGGTGCTGGAGCCCTTTGGCATCGGCGCGATCGTCGTGCGCGAAGTGCCGGCGCTGCTTGGCGATGGCGATGTGCGTGGCCTTGTTCTGGACCTTGCCGACGACCTGGCTGAGCTGGGCGAGGCGGTTGCGTTGAAAGACCGGCTGGGCGACGTCTGCGGCACCCTTGCCTGCCATGGCAGCGTGCGCGCCGGGCGCACCTTGAACGGCGACGAAATGAACGCGCTGTTGCGGCAAATGGAGAGCACACCCAATAGCGGACAATGCAATCACGGTCGTCCGACATACGTTGAGCTTGATCTGCCGGACGTCGAAAAATTGTTTGGACGCCGTTAGGGGCGATTCAGGATTTAGGCGCTGACCAGCTCAGCAAGACAATGCGAGCGGAGCCGTAGCGGCGGTCTTCCAGCACGGCATATTCATCAGGCGGCGCAAATTCATCCTGGCGGCCCATTTCAACGATGACGACAGCTTGGTCGGCCAGCCAGTCGCTTTCCGCCAAAGCTCGGAGGGTACGCGCGACAAGGTTTTCGCCATAGGGCGGGTCGAGAAACGCGTAATCGCACCGGTGTTCGGTGATGCCGGGTTTGCGAAACCACGTGGCGTCCCCTTCAATCACAGTCACTTCGTCTTCAAAATCGAGTTCGTGGACGTTATGGCGCAAGTGTTTGAGGGCCTCCCGGTCACGCTCAATCGCATAAAGTTCGCTGGCCCCGCGTGAGAGTGCTTCGAGCCCTAGCGCGCCGGTCCCCGCAAACAGGTCCATGATCGTCGCACCCGCCAATGGGGCCGCCGGTAGGTCGCGATGTTGGAGAATATTGAACAACGCCTCACGCGCACGCTCGGATGTCGGGCGAAGATCGCGGCCTCGCGGCGCCGAAATTTTTCGGCCGCGCCGGCTACCGCCGACTATTCGCACGGAGCACCTTGCGGGGTTTATCGGTCTTGCCGCTATCGCCGCCCTTGCTGCCAATGTCGAACGTGCTACCCATTTGGTCTTCCAATACCTTGTCCGGTACTTTCGCGACGTCGCCGCGCTTTAGGGTGCCGAGCTGGAACGGGCCATAGGCGATGCGGATCAGTCGGTTGACGCGCAGGTCCAGGTGTTCGAGCACCTTGCGAATTTCGCGGTTCTTGCCTTCCCGAAGGGATACTGTCAGCCAGGCGTTGGCACCTTTCTGGCTGTCGATTGCGACCTTGATCGCGCCATAACGTTGCCCATCAATGGTAACGCCGTCTTCCAAGGCTTTGAGCGCCCGTTCATCAGGTCGTCCGTTCACCCGCACCCGGTATCGCCGTGTCCATCCGGTGGCCGGCAGTTCCAGTTTGCGCGCAAGCTCCCCGTCGTTGGTCAATAACAACAGGCCCTCGGAATTCAGGTCGAGTCGGCCAACGGTCACGACATAACCCAGGGTGTCTGGCAGAGACGCAAAGATAGTGCGCCGACCCCTTGGGTCATTGCGGGTGACAATCTCGCCGGTTGGCTTGTGGTAGCGCCAGAGTGCGGCCGCGGATGGCCGTGGCACCAGCCTGTCGTCCACCAGAATGCGGGCGTCGGGGCCGACCAGCGTTGCCGGGGTTTCGATCACCACGCCGTCAACACGCACGCGACCATCGGCGATCAGTCGCTCCGCTTCGCGGCGTGAACAGATTCCGGCCCGCGCGATGCGCTTCGCCACGCGTTCGGTATCACCTTTGGGAGTGGGGTCAGCCATTAGCGCATTCGATAAATGATTCGAATAGTCGGATGTCGCCGTCGTCGATCCCGAACTCGGGATGCCACTGGACACCGATGAACCAGCGCCGTGACGGGTCTTCAATACCTTCAATAACGCCATCCGGTGCCACTGCGTTGACGCGCAGGCAGGGCGCGGCCTTGGCCACGGCCTGATGATGCGCACTATTGACCAGCATGGTGGTGCGCCCCGTCGCCAGGCCCAGCTTCGAGGGCGGAGAAATGGTAACCGTGTGCCCGGGTTCGGTGCGCGGGTTCGGTTGTTCGTGAGCCAGCGCGCCGTTCACTTCGTCGGGAATATGCTGAATCAACGAGCCGCCCAGCGCGACATTCATCAGCTGCTGACCACCACATATACCGAGTGCCGGCATGTCCCGGTCATGGGCGCCGCGGGTGATGGCAAGTTCAAAAGCGGTGCGGCGATCCTTGGTTTTCACCGTGTCATGGCGTTTGCCGGCGCCAAACAGGGCGGGGTCCACATCAAAAGCACCGCCAGTGATGATCAATCCGTCAACGAGGTCGAGGTAGGCCTCGGCCTGTTCCGGCTCATGCGGCAGGCCAACCGGTAGGCCACCGGCCCGCTGGATCGCGCCGCAATAATTCTCGCGAATTGCATACCAGTCCTGCTTCGAATAGCTGCCTGGCTCCTCGTGGTCCAGGGTCAGCCCGATCACCGGCTGTCCGGTTTTGCGTTTGGGGGGTCGGCGCGCCATGAGCGCAATGTAGGCGCGCGCGCGCGACCGTGCAATCAGTGCCGCACTCAAATGTTCCGTTGACACCATTTCACGTGCGTGTAATTACAATTTTATGTCTGAAGCTGAAGGTCGAAAAGGTGAAGAGGGCGGTGCCCCGGCGCATATTGCGCGGCTTTGTCTTTGCACGCGCCTGCGCATGGCAACGCGCAATGTTACGCAGGCTTATGACAACGCCCTGCGCGATACCGGCCTGCGGATCAGTCAATTCGCCATTCTCGCCTCGCTGCGCTACGACGGCGAGGCTACGATGACGCAATTGGCGACCTCTCTTGGCCTTGATCGCACGACTTTGACCCGCAATCTGGAGCCATTGACCCGTCGCGAGCTAGTGGAGGTCCGGCGCGGCAAGGATCGCCGGCGGCGCGTTGTCGCGCTGACTGAGGCGGGCGCTGCGGCGGTGGAAGCGGCTTTGCCGGCGTGGCGCGACGCGCAGAACCAGCTGATTACGGTGCTCGGGCCCGACAATCGCCGTGCGCTCGTCACTGCGCTCGATGTCGCAGACGGCGCCGGGGTCTGAGCGTAAAACGCTGCCTGGCATCAGCCTAATGATCAAAAGCGGATACATGGACCAGGCGCTTGACCAAGCGCGAGCGGCGGCGCAACGCGGCGAGGTGCCCGTGGGCGCGGTGCTGGTCGATTCACAAACCGGCGATGTACTGGCGGCGGCCGG
>JABJCZ010000164.1 GCA_018668475.1 Alphaproteobacteria bacterium
CACCAAACGCCTGCTCGATAAAGTCCTGACCTATTGATTCCAGCACGAGATCCACCCCCGCACCGCCAGTTTCGTCCATTACCACCGAACGATAGTCCTCTGCAGCGTAATCAATCGCCCGGTCGGCCCCAAGGCTCTCCACGAAATCTCGATTGGCACCCCGGCAGGTAGCAAACACATGGCACCCCGCCGCCTTGGCGAACTGCACGGCAAAGTGGCCAACGCCACCCGCGCCAGCATGAATAAGACAGCTTTCGCCGGCCCGCAGCCGGCCTTTCGCGTAGAGCGCGTCCCAGGCCGTCTGCCCGGCAAGTGGGACCGCAGCGGCTTCCGTATGGCTCAGGTTTTTTGGTTTGGCTGCGATCAGTTCTTCACGCGCGACATGATATTCAGCCGAGGTGCCGCTGGTGCCGAGGCTCGCCATATAAAACACCTCATCGCCAACCTTAAAGCGCTCGACGCCAGGCCCCACCGCTTCAACTACGCCGGAGACGTCCAGCCCAAGGATGCAGGGAACGGGAAACCAATCCGGAAACCAGCCACGCCGCGCCTGGGTATCAACCGGGTTGATCGATGTGGCGATAACCCGTGTCAGTACCTCGCCCGGGCCCGGCGTTGGCGTATCAACATCACGTTGCTCCAACGTCTCTGTGCCGCCGTAGGCCGAGCAGATAACCGCTTTCATCTGGTTGATACCCCTAATTTCATTCCGAATAATTTCCCGCCATCGAAGAACCTGCCTAGACTGCCACGTTCAGGCGAAGCAGGAAACGTCAGCGCGCTACAAGTCATCAACAGGAGAGCACCCCGATCATGCCCAAAGAAGATAAGAAACGCCGCGCCCTGCGCTCCACCGCCTGGTATGGCGGCACCGACCGCGATGCCTTCATTCATCGCAGCTGGATCAAGAATCAGGGGCATCCGGACCATATGTTCGATGGCCGCCCTGTCATCGGTATTTGCAATACCTGGTCTGATCTCAACCCGTGCAACGCGCACCTGCGCGACCTCGCAGAACACGTGAAACGCGGCGTCTATGAGGCCGGCGGTTTTCCCGCAGAGTTTCCGGCCATGTCCCTTGGTGAAACGACGCTCCGGCCAACCGCCATGCTGTTTCGCAATCTCGCGAGCATGGAAGTTGAGGAATCGATACGCGCCAATCCGATCGATGGCGTTGTCCTGCTGGTCGGGTGCGACAAGACGACCCCGGCCCTTCTGATGGGCGCTGCAAGTTGCGATTTACCGACGATTGCGCTGTCCGGCGGGCCGATGCTCAACGGCAAGTTTCGCGGCAAGGACATCGGCTCAGGTACCAGCGTCTGGCAATACTCCGAAGCTGTGAAAGCCGGTGAAATGACGTTGGAAGATTTCATGGGTGCCGAAGCCTGCATGTCACGCAGCCCCGGCCATTGCATGACGATGGGTACCGCCTCCACCATGGCAAGTATGGTCGAGGCCCTGGGCATTGGGATGCCGGAAAACGCGGCCTACCCGGCGGTCGATGCACGCCGCCGGCGCATGGCCCATATGGTCGGCATGCGCATTGTTGAAATGGTGAAAGAGGATTTGCGGATATCAAAAATCCTGACCCGCGAGGCCTTTCAGAACGCAATCCGGACGAACGGTGCCATTGGTGGCTCGACAAATGCCGTCGTGCACCTGCTCGCCATTGCCGGGCGGCTGGGCATCGACCTTGACCTCGACAATTGGGACACCTGGGGGCGCGATGTGCCTACCATCGTCGACCTGATGCCGTCGGGCCGCTTTTTGATGGAGGATTTCTGCTACGCCGGCGGCCTGCCGGTCGTGCTCAAATCGTTAGCCGAACATGACTTGCTGAACCGTGACGTCATTACCGTTAACGGCCAGACCATGTGGGACAACGTGAAGGACGCTGAAAACTTCAACCCGGAAGTTATCCACGCGTTCGATGACCCGCTGGTCGCCAATGGCGGCATTGCCGTCTTGCGCGGCAACCTGGCACCGGGCGGTGCCATCATCAAACCCTCCGCCGCCACACCCGAGCTAATGCAGCACCGGGGCCGCGCCGTGGTGTTTGAAGATATCGACGACTACAAGGCGCGCATCGACGACCCTGACCTGGATATCGACGAGAACTGCATCATGGTGCTGAAAAATTGCGGGCCACGCGGCTACCCCGGCATGGCAGAGGTCGGCAATATGAGCCTGCCGTCCAAGATTTTGGCCAAGGGCATCAAGGATATGGTGCGGATCTCTGACGCCCGAATGAGCGGCACGGCCTACGGCACCGTCGTGCTTCATGCTTCACCCGAGGCGGCCGCTGGCGGCACACTGGCGCTGGTTCAGGCAGGCGACATGATCGAGCTTGATGTCGAAGGACGCCGACTGCACCTCGATGTTGATGATGCGGAACTGGCGCGCCGGCGAGAGCAATGGTCAGCCCCTGAGCCCGCCATGCAAAGCGGGTATCAGAAGCTCTACTTCGACCACGTGCTCCAGGCCGACAAAGGTGCTGATCTTGATTTTTTGGTGGGATGCCGGGGCGCCGAAGTGCCCCGCGATTCACACTAGGTCACCCGATATCCGGGAATTACTGGCG
>JABJCZ010000165.1 GCA_018668475.1 Alphaproteobacteria bacterium
ATAGACCAGCACGCCGCCGATCAGGCCGGCGATAAAGACGATCCGCCAGCCTTTATCGGCTATAGGGGCAAACAGAATGCCACCGGAAATGCCACTGATCCCGGCGACCCGTCCGGTCGTCAGCAGAAACAGGGCCATTGCGATGCCAATTGCCGCGCCACCGAGTATAGCGGAGCCCGGCGTGAAATTTTCCATGAACCTCTCCATCTTGATGCTGTTCCATCCCAGCGGGCATCATGCCGCAACCGCGCGAGGCTAACAATCTGCAGCTAATACCCGGCGGAATTGGTTCCTGGCAAGCTGCATGGTAAAAAGAATTTCTCGCGGCACTGGCCGCCAACTCTTAATCGGTGGGAGCGGCTCTCGGTGGATAGCAGTATCGCAGTACTTCAGGCCGGGCTGATTTCAACGCTCGGTGACCTGATCGCCACGCCATCGGTCACGCCGCCCAGCGACACCCGGGCCGTCTGCGCCTATCTGGCGGATTGCCTGAAGCCGATGGGCTTCAACGTTGAAACTCTGTCGCGGGCATCTGGCGTGGACAATGTTGTCGCTCGCGCTGGGGCAGGTTCGCCGCAGGTCGTGTTCAACTGTCACATAGATACAGTGGGCAGCGGCGCCGCGGAGAACTGGCAGAGCGACCCTTTTGTAGCAACGCTGCGCGACGGCGCCATCTACGGGCTGGGTGCAAACAACTGCAAAGGCTCGACGGCCGTTCATCTCGCCGTTGCTGAAACGCTGATGCGCAACGGCGGCCCGCAGCGCGGTGAGGTGGTTTTCACGTTTGTTGGTGATGAAGAGCGGCTGGGCTCAGACGGGCTCGCCTTTCTGCGGGAGGCCGGGGCTGTTCGTCCGGATATTCTTTTCGTTGGAGGTCCGTCGCAAAACCGGTTGATCACGGAAGAGCGCGGCGTCATGTGGGCGCGAATCACCACCACGGGCACAGCCGCGCACGCTGGCGAACCTCAGGCTGGTGACAATGCTGTACTGAGAATGGTTCGGCTGCTGGCTCATCTTGACCGTGAGATGACATCACGTCTTGGCGAACGGGTCGCCGGCGCCAAACGCTCAACACTCAATATCGGTCGCATTGACGGTGGCCAGAGTGCCAATGTTGTCCCGTCTTTTTGTGCCGTGGACCTGGATCGTCGTCTATTGCCATCTGAGCGTGTCGATGACGCTTTCAGTGAGATCACCGACATTATTGCGGCGGTCGGTGAGCCGGACGGCACATGGGCAACTGAGTTACAGCTTGGCACCAACGGCTACGCGGTATCGCGCGAAGGGCCTGGGGTCGTCGCCCTAAGTGAGGCCATTGAAACCGTATCCGGCCGCCCGGCGGCCTATGCTGAATCGCTCGGTGTGTCCGACGGGCGGTTTTTTGCAGACGATAAAATTGAGATCGTCGGGTTTGGCCCGGGCGACGGGGCGACGAGCCACGCGCCGAACGAACATGTATTGGTCGACGAGCTTGTCGTGGCCACGCATATTCTTGATCACGCGCTAAAAACGCTGGTTGGCTGAACAATCAAGTAGCTCGCCCCGGGCATTGGGGGTAGGGCCAAGCGGTTGGCATGTCGGCGCGCTCTAGTGTTTTCCTTATTTGGTATTCCGCGCTTCAATAATCGCCGTCACCAGATCTTCAGGAATGTCTGTATTGTCAATTCCGTCGTCGATGGCCACCGCTTGTTTAGCAAGAGCCAGCGACGTGCAGTATGCGGCCAGGTAATCCCGGCATTCCTGGCACATCTTCAAGTGCCGTTCGAACACGCGTTTTTTTGGTGCCGGTAAGTCATCGTCCAGATAGTCGAGAATAAAGGTCTCGAGTTCCTCGCAGCTAATCATTCCGGGCATGCGGTGTATCCAACGCCGAAGTAGCCTTCGCCGGGTTTTGGGCGTCGTCATATCTGACCCCTCCCGCCATAAATCGGTTCGAGTAGTATCTTGAGTGCCGCACGTGCGCGATGAAGCCTGATCTTCACGTTGCTTTCGCCTATTTTGAGCATCTCCGAAACTTCCGTCGTCGAGAATTCCTCAATGTCGCGGAGCAGTATCACCACACGATAGATGTCGGGTAAATTATCGATTGCGGCCAGAACTGCC
>JABJCZ010000166.1 GCA_018668475.1 Alphaproteobacteria bacterium
GAACAAACACTGGCCGAGGCAACTCAAAGCCCCTACGGCGATGATGAAAATGAGCTGGAGCCGATTCGCGTGCTTGTGGTGCGCGGGGGTGATTACTATGGCCCAACCGTTCGCAACGAGCTTGCCGACTGGGTTTTTGATCGTGCCCGGCAGGGCAAGGCACAAACCGTGTTTGGCCAGATGGACGTTGCCCATGAATGGCTGTTCGTGCCTGATCTCGCCCGAGCGGCGGTTGATCTATTGGCGGTTCGAGACCAGCTCGCACCGTTTGAGGTCGTCAACGTACCGGGCCATCTGGCCGACTCAAAAGCCGCTTTTTGTAGAGAGGTGGCCGAGGTCGCTGGCAAGCCGGGCCTGAAGGCCAAGGCCATGCCGTGGTGGCAGATTCGGCTGTTTGGCCTGTTTAACGGGCCGGCTCGGGAGATGCTTGAAATGCGCTATCTGTTTGACACAACCGTCTGTCTCGATGGCAGCCGGTTGCGGGGGCTATTGCCCGCCTTTACGCCAACACCGCTTGATGAGGCCATGCGAATTACCCTGGAGAGTTACAGGTAGGAGCGCGCCTTAAGCCTTAGGCCCGAGCTTGCCGGGAGCACCCATGCCATCCGGGCGCCCGGCGTCGGGATCGAGCGGCCATCTGGCCCGTGGCGCGGCGTCCATGCCATCCACCAGGCCACGTTGCAGGCGTTCAATCCCGGCCCAGGCGATCATCGCGCCGTTATCGGTACACAGCGCGGGCGGCGGCACCACCAGTCGCATGCCATTGCCTGCTGCAACACTGACCAAGCGAGCGCGCAGCGCTTGATTAGCGGCAACGCCGCCGGCGATCACCAGGTCGCCCCCATCGGATCGCACCTCGCGGTAGCTGGCAATCGCGTGGCCAACGCGATCCGCCATCACGTCACCAACCGCGGCCTGAAATGCGGCGGCAATATCGTCGCGCGCGGTGTCATCAAGATCATCGCCGACGGATTCGACGGTATGCAGAACGGCGGTCTTGAGGCCGGAAAACGAAAAATCGCAGCCCGCGCGCCCTTTGAGAGGCCGGGGTAATCGGTGGCTGGACGCGTTGCCTCTGGCGGCAGCGGCTTCAATGGCCGGACCCCCCGGGTAGCCGAGGTCCAGCAGTTTTGCGACCTTGTCAAACGCCTCGCCGGCGGCATCGTCGATCGTCGTGCCAAGCCGGCGGTACTGGCCGATGTCTTCAACAATGACCAGTTGGCAGTGCCCGCCCGAGACCAGCAACAAGAGATAGGGAAACGTAATTTTGGCATCGATCAGACGCGGGCTGAGGGCATGCCCTTCCAGATGATTGAGCGCGATGAGTGGCTTGCCGTGCACGGCGGCGATGGCTTTGCCTGTCATCAGCCCGACCATGACGGCGCCAATCAATCCGGGCCCGGCGGTGGCCGCAACACCGTCGAGATCAGCAAATGAAACATCGGCCTTGTCCATCGCGCGCGCGATAATGCCGTCGAGATGCTCAAGGTGGCTGCGGGCCGCTATCTCCGGCACGACGCCCCCATAGGGCGCGTGGTCAGGTATTTGCGACCGCACGATATTTGCCAGAATGTCTCGCTCGCCGGTGACGATCGCTGCCGCTGTTTCGTCACAACTGCTTTCAATGCCCAGAACAATCATGTGGTTCCAGCCGGGCCGGTCAGGCGCGTGCAAAGTTTGTTAATCGTGGGTCTCCATACGGAATGTTTTGGAAACGATGACCCACTTGCCGTCCAGCTTCAGCAACGACAGGTGGTCAGTAAAATAGCGCGGCGGTACCGCGCAGTTTACCTTCGCGAGGGCGGTTTCATCGTCGGACATATCGATGGAAATGATGCGGTCATGCCGGCTTAATTTCTGGCTGGCTGGCGCCTCACGGCCTTTGATGACATCAAACCATTGCTCGCGCGACCAGTTGAGGTAAGCGCCGGTGCCGGAGAACAAGTGACAATCGGGGTGGAATACACTGCCAAGCTTTTGTACGTCGCCCTCATATAGACCATCAAAATAGGTCTGCAAGGTGGCGCTGATCTCTTTATAAGCATCGCTCATGATAACTCTCTCCCGGGCTTGATTTTAGTATGCGTTCGGGTCGATGGTGATCGTTGTCTGTGGCGTGCCGTTTCCGGTGGTTCGACCCCGCCATCCTGGCTCGCTCAAGTATGAAAGGAACATGCTCGGCCAATGTCTGCAACCAAGTCCATAACAATTGGTACTCGCGGCAGCCCGCTGGCGCTCGCTCAGGCCGAAGAGGTGCGGGCGCGCCTTGCTTCAGCGCATCCTGCTCTTGCCGCGCCGGACGCGATCCGGATCGAGGTCATTCTTACGTCCGGTGACCGCTTTACCGACCGCCCGCTCGCTGATATTGGCGGGAAAGGACTATTTACCAAGGAAATCGAGGACGCGTTGCTGGAGCGGCGGATCGATATTGCGGTTCATTCCATGAAGGACGTGCCGACTGTTCTGCCGGATGGGCTGGAAATCAGCTGCATTCTTCCGCGGGAAGATCCCCGAGATGTTCTGATCGGTGACGGTTTGACCGGTCTGGATTCGTTGCCGCAGGGCGCACGCGTTGGCACGGCGTCGCTTCGCCGCCAGGCACAATTGCTGCATCGGCGACCCGATCTGAACATCAACTCGCTGCGGGGGAATGTGCAGACACGCCTGCGCAAGGTCGAGGAGGGCGAGGTTGATGCGACCCTGCTTGCCTATGCCGGGTTGCGACGGCTCGGATCCTACGATGATAAATGGCCTGTGCTGGGTGTTGATGAGCTCTTGCCGGCAGTGGCTCAGGGCGCCATCGGCATAGAGTGCCGTAGCGGCGATACACCGGTGCTGGCCGCGCTTGATCCGCTCAATTGCGCCCAGAGTGCGACGCGAGTCGCATGTGAGCGGGCCTTGTTGGCCGCGCTCGATGGTTCTTGCCGGACACCCATCGCGGCCCTTGCAGAAATATCAGGCAATGGAAGTCTGCACCTTCGCGCACAGATCGCGACGATTGATGGACTGACCTGTCACGAGACCGAGCGAAGCGGCAGCGCCAGCGATGCCGTGGCCCTGGGCCATGATGCCGGGGCCGAACTCAAGGCGCGAGGCGGGGTGGATTTTTTCTCCGACTTGCCATGACCCGCCCGGTCGTGCTCATCACCCGGCCGCGCGTTGATGCCGAAGCATTGGCAGAGGGCGTCAGCAAGTTGGGTGCCGAACCCTTGATCGTGCCGATGATAGAGATTGCGGCAGCGACAGGTGCGCCGCCTGATTTTGCTGGCGTGCAGGCGGTATTGCTGACCAGCGCCAACGGGGCTCGGGCGCTGGCAACGCATCTCGTGGCACATGACCCGGCCTACGGGCTCCCGGTGTTTTGCGTTGGTGATGCGACCGCCACAGCTGCGACCGTGTGCGGGTTTGCCAATGTTAATGCGGCTGGCGGCGATATTGATGCGTTGTCGGGGCTGGTGGCTTCGCGCCTGGATCCGGCTGCCGGGGCGTTGTTCCATGTTGCCGGGCGGCATGTGGCAGGGGATCTAGGTGGCCGGCTTCAGGCCACGGGGTTTGCGGTTCGCCGGTCGGTTCTGTATGAGGCCCTTGCGGCGACTGAACTGGGTGAGCCGCTACGCCAGGCATTGTCCGCCGGAACAGTTGATCTCGCGCTGTTTTTCTCTCCCCGCACCACGAAGACGTTTGCTACGCTTGTGAAAGCAGCCGGTCTTGCCTCGGGGGTGGCGGCGGCGGTTGCAGTCTGCTTGAGTGAGGCCGTCGCCGTTGAGGCACAAGCATTGCCTTGGGCTGATTGCCCGGTGGCCGCAGCGCCGACGCAACGGGCACTGATGAGCGTTGCGGAAAAAGTGATTGTGGCGCGTCTCGGCGCCTCAGGTTGAAAATGGATACGGGCAACGGATGTTTGAGCGCGGATACCTAAGCAATGAGTAAGCGGGAACCTCCGGTCATAGATGTGCAGCCGGCGCGGCTACGCCGGCTACTGCCGTGGCGTGTCATTGGCGTGATTTTGGTAATGATCGTTATCGCGCTATATGTCGCGTGGCCGACAATTGAAGGCGGGTTCACGACGCCGGAATTTACCCAGGCCAGCGACAACGCGGACCTTGCCAAATCTGCCCTCAACGCGCTGGACAAACGGCCATCGCCACCGCCGCCACCGCTGGACGACGGCAGCGCGCCACCGCCACCTGAAGTGCCGGTCGCTGACGGAACCGCCCGTCAGGTGCAGGTCGATCCGGTTGTTGTGGCGCCTGAAGACCCTGAGCCAACTCCATCGCCAGCCGCTGAAGATGCGCCAATTGTATCTGTGTCCGCAGCTACATCGTCGCCTGACGCTGCACAAATTGCTGCGCTTGAACAGGACCTGGCAGCCCTCGTTGCCCGGTTGGAGAGGCTTGAGGCTTCGACGGTCGGCGGCGCTCCAGATACCGGGCTTTCCGACAGCGCGCTGACTGACTATGCGATGAGGCTGGACGCGCTTGAACAACGCAGCGCAGCCGACCTGGGCTCCGGCACCGAGACTGAGAATGTCACCGCTCTTGTCCAGCGGCTTGATGAGCTGGAAGCCGCTCAGGCAGTTCAGGGATCGCAGGAAGAGCTTGATGCATACCGCGAGCAGGCCGCAGCGGCGCACCGGCAGGTGCAGGCGCTAAATGCCCGGGTAGCTGACCTTGAGAGCCAAATGCAATCGCGCGCGGCTGCAGCCAGTCAGTTTGTGCAGCAGTCAGTTTCGGCAGGTCGGTTGATCGTGACCGCGCGCAGCGGAGAAGGCTATGCGGTGCAGCTGGCCGCCCTGCGTGAGACCGCCCGGGACGACGCGCCGGTGCTGGCCAAGCTGGATGCCTTGCAGGCCTATGCCCGGGCAGGGGTGCCTACCGAAGCTCGTCTGCGCTCGGCGTTTCCGTCTGTGGCCAGTGACATCGCGCGCGCGGTCAACGCCGCCCACAATGATGGCTGGGTATCGGAAACTGTGGCGGAGCTGAAACGCATTGTCACCGTCAGGCGAGTGAGCGGCGACGTGCCGCCCGATAGTGTTGACGCCCGGCTGATGACTGCCGAGCGCGCACTTGTTGCCGGTGATCTGCAGGCTGCTGTTGCGGCACTGGTCCCTTATGAAGAAGTCGGTGGGCCAGCGGTTGCGGAATGGCTGGACGGCGCGCGAACACGGCTTGATGTTGACCAGACAATTGCGCAACTGGAAACCCTGTTGCTGTCTCGCGCCGGCGTGGCGTTGAACGGTGTGGACGAATGATCCGTATTGTTCTGTTCGTCGTGCTCGTGGGTGCTGTTGCGGCCCTCGCGGTGTTCGTCGCCGATGAGCCGGGCCGGGTCGAGATCGCTTGGGGAGACTGGCTGATAGAAACATCGCCGGGGGCGCTGGCCGCGGCTGTTGCGGCGGTCGCAGCGGTTGTCGCACTGATCTGGCAGGTTCTGCGCTGGCTACTGCGCGGGCCTGATAATCTCGCCCGCATGCGGCGGCTCGGGCGTCAGCGGCGGGGCTACCGGGCGCTGACACTGGGGTTTGTCGCGGCTGCCGCCGGCGATGGTCACCGCGCACGGCGGTTGTCACGACGGGCCAACCTGCTGCTGGAGGAACCCCCGTTGACCCTGTTGCTCTCGGCCCAGGCCGCGCAGCTTGAGGGCGACGATGATGCGGCAGCGGAATATTTTGAGGCCATGCTGGCGCGACCGGAGACGGAGTTTCTGGGTCTGCGTGGCCTGCTTGTTCACGCCAATCGATCCGGTGAGAGGGAGCGCGCCCGGGACCTGGCGGAGCGTGCATATCGTATTCGCCCTGAGGCCGCCTGGGTGCTGACTGCGCTGCTGGAACTGCGCACGCGCGATGGCGATTTTTCGGGTGCGCTGAAGGTTCTGAAAGAGGCCGAACGGAATGATGTCGTGACGGCGGACGTCGGTAACCGCCGTCGGGCGGCACTTCTGGTTGAAGCAGGGCGGGTTGCCCGGCGCACAGGTGACGGTCGTGACGCGCAGCGTTTGGCGAGCCGCGCCGTTGATGCCGCGCCGGGGTTTGTGCCCGGCGCCATCGCGGCGGCCGAGACGGCGCTGGCTGTGGGGCGCAACAGTGCGGCGGCAAAAATTATCGAACGAGCCTGGCGTCACACGCCGCATCCAGGCCTGGCGACAGCTTATCGCGCTGCGCATGAAGCGCGCGACGAGGTCGGCCAGATGAAGCGGTTGGAGCGGCTTGCCGCCCTCAACCCGGATCATCCGGAAAGCCATTTGATGCTGGCCGCGGCTGCGCTGGAGGTAAGGCTCTGGGGCACGGCCCGGCAGCATCTGGTCAAGGCCGAGGGCATGCAGCCGGGCGCCCGCACTTATCGGCTTCTGGCACGGCTGGAGGAAGATGAACACGGCAATACTGAAGCCGCACATGCCTGGCTCATCAAGGCCAGCGAGGCGCCGTCCGACCCGGTATGGCGCTGTGGCCAGTGCGGCATCCAGCACGCCTCATGGAGCATCGCGTGTTCGTCATGCGGCGCCCTTGATACGCTGGACTGGGGCGCGCCGGTTGCCGGTCTGGAGCCCCCGGCCGAGGCAAGCAAGCTCGACAAGTCATTGGGCGACAGCGCGATTGATAGTTTGTCACCTGATAATTCCAATGAGGCCCGAACCGGGGCCTGACCGCAGCCCTGACCGGAGCCCTGACAGCAGGCCCGACATCAGCGAGGAGGCGACATGTCGCCGCTCTCACAACACCTGACCATCTCGGTGCTCGCCTTTGGCGTTGTTATCATTGCCGCCATTGTGACACGCAATGCGCTTCGGCGCATCGGCGTGCCGCCGCTGGTGGGCTTTGTCGTGATCGGGCTGTTGATCGGCCTGTGTGATCATTTCTGGCCGTTCATGGATCGCCAGATCGGCTATTCACTTCATCTGCTGGGGGAGCTTGGCCTGTTCGCCCTGCTGTTTCGCGTTGGCCTCGACAGCAATTTGCCGGGGCTGGTGCGCCAGTTGCGGCGCGCTTCTGTTATCTGGTTTGGCAACGTTGTGGTGTCCGGGGGTGCCGGGTTTATCGGCAGTCGCTACGCGCTTGGGCTTGAGCTGGTCCCCAGTATTTTTGTGGCGGTGGCATTTACGGCAACCAGTATCGGTATCTCCCTCAGTGTCTGGCAGGAGGCGGCTGCGCTCCGCTCCCGAAACGGCGAACTGCTGACCGATGTTGCCGAGCTGGATGATCTCTCGGCCATCGTTTTCATGATCATCCTGTTTTCCGTACTTCCGTATCTCAATGGCTCGGCCCACGGGTCCAGCATTGAGGTCGCGGGGCATATCGGGGCGGCGGTGGGTTGGGCCGTCCTCAAGATGGTGCTGTTCGGTGGCGCCTGTGTGTTGTTCTCGCGTTTTGCCGAGCGGCCAATTACCCGGTTTGTCAGCCGGTTTGAGCCTGTGCCTGACCCCATGCTCGTTATTGTCGGTATTGGTGTCGTGATCGCGGCGGTGGCTGGCTTGCTGGGGTTTTCGCTGGCCGTCGGCGCGTTGTTTGCCGGCCTTGTGTTCAGCCGCGACCCACAGGCCGTCCGAATCGAATCATCGTTCGTCGTGCTCTACGAACTGTTTGTGCCGTTTTTCTTCATCGCCATTGGGCTGCAGGTTGATTGGGCGACCCTCGGCCCTGGCATCACCATTGGGGCGGTATTGCTGGCGTTTGCGGTGGTTGGCAAGTTTGTCGGCGCCTGGGTCCCGGCGCGGCTCACTTGCTCGGCTGCCGGTGCCAGTCTCATCGCCGTCAGCATGGTGCCGCGCGCTGAAATCGCATTTGTCATCGCGCGTGAGGGCATGTCGCGCGGCCCCTGGTCCTTACCTGCCGCGGTGTTTTCCGGCGTTGTTTTCGTCTCGCTGATCACGGCCCTGGTGGCGCCTGTGATCACCCGGGTCATGCTCACCCGCTGGCCCAATGAAACCCTGCCTGAGGAAGACTCGCTGGCCCCGCGCATCGCCAACCGGCCCATTGATTGACGTGTCCAGAGCCCGCGCGTATGTTGCCGGCCAATTCTTTGGCCCGTCGATACGTATTGCCGCAAAGCAATGGTTTCGTAACTGTTCGGGGGTGAGGATGCGGGCCGGTGGAATCGCGTATTTCGGTTTGACCTGACCACCTGTTTGCAGCAACGATGCAGTGTGGCGTTGCTGCCATGTGCCGCCTTAGCTCAGTTGGTAGAGCATCGCATTCGTAATGCGGGGGTCGCAAGTTCGAATCTTGCAGGCGGCACCATTTTCCTGATTGAGAACGGGCCGAAATCCGATTAGTGGCTCCTTAACAGTTTTCATGGAGTCTGATCGGGTTCGGCGATCGTCGGGCATACCGCTCAAATTACGCTCTGTTACAGGCAAACCGAATGGCGAAACAGGCCCTTGCAGCGCTCCGCGTGCTGGTGATCGATGATCACGCGACAATGCGCAAGATTATCCGTCGTTTGTTGTCGCAGGCCGGCATCGTAAACGTCGATGAGGCTGGCGACGGACAAGCCGCGCTGGATCATCTCAGGGACCCGCAAGCGCCCAAGCCGGATCTTATTCTGTGTGACCTCCATATGGAGCGCATGGACGGGATGGAGTTTTGCAATATCGTGCGCCGCGACAAGTTTCTGCATGACAGGATGCCACCGATCATTGTTTTGACCGGTGAGCAGGAATCCATTGCCCTTGAAGTGGTGTCAGAGCTTGGCGTCGCGCTGGTCGTGCAAAAGCCCATCTCAGCGCCGGATCTCCAGTTGCATATCGAGCAGGTCGTCGGCTTCTCGTCGTAGGGTTTGCGGCGCGGGAATCTTCGGATTCGAGCGTGTGCTGGTCAGAAGCCAGATTTTCTTCAACTGGACAGTTGCAAGAGCGCCACCCTATAGTGCGCACGTTAATCTGATAAAATCGTGAAAGCGGGCAATAAAGCTGATCCATCATGGAGCAGCCGGGCGCCCGATAAGGATATATGGCAAAAGAAGAACTGCTTGAGTTTGCAGGCGTTGTGACCGAGAAGCTCCCGGACACGATGTTTCGGGTCAAGCTAGAGAATGATCATGAGATCATTGCGCGGCCTGCGGGCAAAATGCGCAAATTTCGCATTCGGGTGCTTGTAGGTGATCGGGTTGATGTTGAGATGACCCCCTACGACCTGACCAAGGGCCGCATCACCTTTCGCCACAAGTAGGCGCTGCGCGGGTCTGTTTACGGCCTTATTCAAGTCCTCTTCGATGTTTCCCGCCATGTCATAGGCGCGTCGTACATCGGCGACCGAAATCCTGAGATTGCTGAACAGCTCATCGCGCCCAGGATTCAGCTTTCGTGCAAGCGGCTTTTGCGCAAACCGGCTCCCCCTGTAGTATGGCCGCATCTAACGCGACGGGGGAATGGAACCAATGGCCAATCCGGCATTCGAGAATATCGGCGCCTGCGTATTTGACGCCTACGGCACCTTGTTTGATTTCAATGCAGCCGCCAACCGGTTTCGTGATGACCTTGGCGGCAAGGCAGACAAGCTCAACGAAATCTGGCGGATGAAGCAGCTCCAGTACACCTGGTTGCGGAGCCTCATGGGGGCCCATGTGGATTTCTGGACGCTCACTGGTGAGGCGCTGGATTATGCGCTGGAGGCGGTTGAGATCAACGACCCGGCGCTCCGTGACCGGTTGATGAAGGCTTATCTCACGCTTGATGCCTACCCCGAGGTGCCGGGCTTGTTGAAGGCGCTGCAGGCACGCGGAATTAAGACGGCGATCCTGTCAAACGGTGAGCCGAAAATGCTCAAGGCCGCCGTCGATGGCGCCGGGTTGAGCGATCTTCTGGATGCCACGCTGTCGGTGGAAGAGGTGGGCATCTACAAGCCGCACAGTTCTACCTACCAACTGGCAGTGGACCGGCTTAGCGTGCCGGCCAATCGGATCAGCTTCCAAAGCGCGAATTCATGGGACGCGGCAGGGGCAGCGCATTTTGGCTTCAGGGTTGCCTGGTGCAATCGTTTCGGACAGGGCCGCGAGCACTTGCCGGCGCAGCCCGATGCCGAAATCACATCTCTTGATCAGTTACTGCCGATTGTCGGTGCCGCCTGACCGGTTATTTGGTGCCGGTCAATTCGCCGTGGAGGATAAACCGACGATCGGTTTTTGAGGCCGGCTTGATGTGGAGCGTGCCCGCACCCTGCAGGTCGGCATAGCGCCCGGTGCCGCCGGCGATCTCCCAATAGCCGTTGTCGAGCAGGCGCATCTTGCCGTCATCCGCCGGCACAAAGACGGCGCGCACTTGCCATTTCACGTAAGCCTCGGATCCGTCGTCGGCTACAAATACGAGGTAGCCGCCAGGGTTGCCACCCACGCCGCGCTGGATGTCGTGCATCCCATACTCGGTGACCGCAGCACCGGCGAGCACACCGCTGCCCTCAGCCGTGCCCTCTCGCTTCACGAGCAGCACAAAATGTTTGCTGCCATCCTTGAAGTCGAGTCTCATCTGCTCTTTTGGCGACATGACGGCCGAAATGTCGACTGTCTCGGCGCGCGCAACGCCGATGCCGGCGGCAAGCAGCAGGGGGATCAAAAACAGGCGAAAAACAAGACGCATCGTGGCAGCTCCAGGGCAATCAGATTCGAGTGACCCAAATCCTGCCCCGTTGTCCCGCATCCGTCGCGTCACATCCCTGTGAAACGGACGTTATGGCTTGCCACAGGTCGTGATCAGGCGATCAGGGGATCAGCAGCATCTTGCCGAAGAAGTTGCGGTCCCGCGTGAGCGCGGCGGCGGCCTGCACGTCGTCGAGCGGCATGGCGGCATGAATTGTCGGGTCGAGCTTGCCTTCCGCCACTAGCTGAAATACGCGCTCCATCTCCAGCCGTGTCGACAGTACACTGCCCTGAAAGCGCAGATTCTTACGGAACAACTGGATCACGTCGAGCTCAATCTGTTCGCCGGCATGGGCCCCGCAGGTGACCAGTATCCCGCCCTTGGCGGCGGCCTCGATGCTTTTGACCAGCACATCACCACCAACGGATTCGATGATAATTTCTGCGCCCAGACCATCAGTGGCTTCCATCACCGCCTCGGCCAGATTGTCCTTGGTGTAATTGATTACGACGTCGGCACCCAGCGCTTTGGCTTTCTCCAGCTTTTCGTCCGATCCTGCCGAGGCAATAACCCGCGCGCCATGCAGCTTGGCGATCTGGATGGCGGAGGTGCCAACACCACTACCGGCGGCGTTGACCAGCACTGTCTGTCCGGCCTTTACGTCGCCATAATGCACGGTCATGTGCCAGGCGGTGCCAAAGCACAAATGCGACGCCGCCGCTTTTTCAAAGCTCAGGCCGTCGGGCAGCGGCACCAGCTGGCTTTCCTTGCAGCATACATATTCGGCATAGGTGCCCCACATGGTGGCGCCGAGAAAATTACCGTTGAAGCACAGGTTGTCCTGGCCACCGCGGCACATCGTGCATTGGCCGCATGGCGCCAGCAACGCGACGCCGACCCGGTCCCCGACCTTGGCCGCGTTTACGCCCTCGCCGAGCTCGACGATCTCGCCCGCACCTTCAATGCCCGGCACATGCGGCATGGCGAGCGGGAATCCTGAAATGCCTTCGCGAATGTCATGGTCAAGGTGATTGACGCCGGCAGCACCAATCCGGACCAGCGCTTCGCCGGGCTCGGGTTTCGGGGTTTCGATGTCTTCAACAACCAGCTTGTCGATGCCACCGCATTCACGAATTACTGCTGCCTTCATGTCACTCTCCAACTGTCTCGTATGGTTTGGGTCGGCCACTATAGCTATTCTGGGGAGCGACACCAGCGACGGCGATCTGGTATGCTGGCGGCCAAGTTGCCAACCCTGCTACCGGCGGTTCTGACCCAGATGATCTTCAAGGCCCTGCTCATCCTTTCCGCCCTCGCGATTACGGCAGCCATAATTTACGACCGCGTCACCGGGCGGCGAGTGACGCGCAAGGTGATGTGGCCGATTCTGATCGGATTTGGCGCCATCGTTATCGGAATCATGGCGCGGTCATATTTTGATTGATCGAGCAGTCAGCCGCGCCATATCGTTGGCCATGATTTTCTATCGCCCCATTTTGCTGGTTCTTGTCGCTGTCATGTTCGCGAGCACGTCTGCCCGCGCGACGATGACTGAAGCCGAGGTTGCGCTTGGCGCGCACGACTATGTGGCGGCCCGCGCGCTGCTGATGGATGAAGCCGACAACGGTGATGCTGACGCACAGTATCGCCTGGGCGTTTTGTTTGATCGCGGGCGCGGTGGCATGGCGTCACCCAAGGCGGCGTCGGTGTGGTTTTCCCGTGCGGCCGCGCAGGGCCATGTTGCGGCTATGCATGCGATCGGCACTTATTACGAAATCGGCAAAGGTGTGGCGCAGGACCATGTGCTGGCGTCGCGCTGGTACAGTGCAGCGGCGGAAGTTGGCGATGCCAAGGCACAGCGCAATCTAGCCAACCTGTATCTGAACGGTCTCGGCGTAGCGCGCGATTATGACCGGGCGGCGGCGCTGCTCCGTGCGGCTCTTGAGGGCGGCAACACCAGGGCCGCAAAAAACCTCGGGTACATGTACTATTTTGGCCTGGGTGTAAGTCAGGACCTGCGCGAAGCAACATCGCTTTTTGAGCTGGGGGCCGCGGCCGATCACGCCACCGCAGGCTTTGCCCTTGGGCTGCTGTATTATGAGGGCAATGGCGTGCCACAGAGCTTTGATGTGGCGCACCGGCTTTTCCTGCGTGCCGCTGATGCCGGCCACGTTGATGCCCAGCTCATGGTTGCGCGAATGCTGGCCTTTGGTGAGGGCGTTCTTGCCAATCAGCACGAAGCATGGTTTTGGCTGTTGCTTGCGGAGGCGCAAAATCCTGCTGCGGCGCGCTACTACCTTGCCAAACTGGCCCCCGAGGTGCTGGATGAAGCGCGCGATCGTGCTGCCAGCCGGGCGCGCAACTGGCAGCCCCGCGACTGATCCCTTTATACCGGATCAGCGAGTTTGGCCGGGCAGGGGCCGCATAGCACGCAGACAGGCTTCAGGTGCTTCAGCCATAATCATGTGCCCGCAGTCGGGAATTTCCACCGCATGGCCGTTCGGTAAATGTCCGGCGAGGGCGTGCCCCATCTTCCGTGGGGTCATCATATCTGCGGCACCAATGATGACGCGGGCCGGCGCGGTTATTGTCGACGCGGCCTTGGCGCCGTTCTCATAAGCGTTCGTTGCGACGAGGTCGCTCGCGAGAATGCCGGGGGCCGCGCGCTCCATCAGCCTGAGGCCCGTTTTGGTTTGCCGAATGCCGGGCATTTCGCCGCCGGCTGTCTGCGCTTTTCGACCAAACCCCCAAATGTTCATCATGTCGAGAGCGGACCCGATGTCAGTCCGGGCGGCGGTGATCAACCCTTCATTGACAGGCACCCGCTCAGCGGCACCGATCAGCACTAGCGCCGTGGTTCTGGCGCCAAGGCGGGTTGCGGCTTCAAGCGCAATCAACGCGCCCAGGCTGTGACCCACGATAACGACATCCCCGACTCCTGCGGCATCCAGCAGGTCGCATGACCAGTCAGCCAGATCTTCAACGGTCTCAAGGGCTGGCCCGTCGGAGCGCCCGTGGCCGGGCAGGTCTGGCGCGATAACGTTGTAGCCGTTCCATGCGAAGGCGCGGGCGAGCAAGCTCCAGACGCAATGGTCACAGGCTGCCCCGTGGAGCATCAGGATTGTTGGCTGTGCGGGATCAAACGGGCGCCCGCCGCTGGCCGCGAATGCAGCCTTGTTCTGCACAACAAATTCCATCGGTCAGCTCCGTTGCGAGGCTTTGAGGCCGCGTTTCAGGTCGTCAATCAGGTCGTCAACATCCTCTAGCCCAACCGAGAGTCTGACCATATCCTCGCCAACTCCAGCAGCCGCAAGGGCCGCTGCATCCATCTGTTGATGGGTCGTGCTTGCAGGGTGAATGACCAGGCTTTTCGCGTCGCCGATATTCGCGAGATGCGAAAAAATATCCAGCGCCTCGATAAATTTCTGACCCGCCGTGCGGCCCCCCTTGATGCCGAATGTAAAAACGGCGCCAACGCCATCGGGCAGCAACACCTTGGCGCGTTCATGGTCGGGGTGCTCAGGTAGGCCGGGATGGCTGACCCACTCCACCGCATCTTGGTCACGGAGAAACCGGGCGACGGTCAATGCGCTTTCGACATGCCGGGCCATGCGTACGCCAAGGGTCTCGACCCCTTGTAAAATGTAGAAAGCCGTCTGGGCGCTCATGCAGGCCCCAAAATCTCGCATGCCCTCCGCCCGGGCGCGTGAAATGAAGGCTGCCGGCCCATACTCTTCGGCAAAATCGAGCCCGTGATATCCGGCGTAAGGCTCGGTCATCGTCGGGAACTTGTCCGTTGCGTCCCAGTCGAATTGCCCGGCATCGATCAGCGCACCGCCAATGGCAACGCCGTGGCCCCCCAAAAATTTGGTCACTGAATGAAAGATGATATCCGCACCGTATTCGGCCGGGCGGCATAGCGCCGGCGTCGCAAAGGTGTTGTCGATCATCAGCGGCAGGCCGGCATTGTGGGCGATGTCAGCGATCGCCGGAATGTCGAGCACTTCAAGGCCGGGGTTGCCCACGGTTTCACCAAAGAGCAATCGGGTGTTGGGGCGTATTGCGTTGCGAAAGGCCGCTGGGTCGCGGGGGTCGACGAACGTGGTTTCGATCCCGAAGCGGGGCAGGGTGTGGGTCAGCAAATTGTAGCTGCCGCCGTAGATCGCGGCTGACGACACAATGTGGGAGCCGGCACCCATAAGTGTTGCTATGCCAAGATGCAGCGCCGCCTGTCCACTGGCGGTTGCAACTGCGCCGACACCGCCCTCCAGCGCCGCAAGGCGTTCTTCAAGTACGGCAACAGTGGGGTTTGAGATGCGGGAGTAGATGTGTCCGGCGCGCTCCAGGTTAAACAGCGCCGCGGCGTGGGCCGTGTCTTCAAACACGTAGGATGTTGTCTGATAGATGGGTGTTGCGCGGGCGCCGGTCGTTGGATCCGGCTGCGCGCCGGCGTGAAGCGCCAGTGTGTCGCGGCGGGGGTATCGGGGGCCTGCCATCAATCTGTCTCCCGTTCGATGTCTGACGCGCATGGTAGGTGCACCATCGAGCTTGTCCAATACCGCTGTGGCATTTTGTCCTGTGCGAAATGCCCTCTACAGTGATTCAAGCCACTCAAATGAAGGAGCACACCCATGGTTGCCTACGTCATCGCTGAAGTTACTGTCCACAATCCCGAGCGCTATGCCGATTACACGGCGGTAACTCCGGGCACGGTCGAAAAATATGGCGGCAAGTTTATTGTTCGCGGCGGCAACCCTCAGGCGCTGGAGGGCGACGCGCCGCCGCAACGTGTTGTCGTGATCGAATTCGCGAGCGCTGATGCTGCGAAAGCCTGGTACAACTCGCCGGACTATTCCTCCGTCATCAATATTCGCCAGGAGGCCTCTGACGGCAAACTGATGCTGGTCGAAGGCGCCTAGTCAGTTTCCGGTCCGGCGACGATACCCTTGTCATGCAGTGCGCCGATCTCACCGTCACCCATGCCGAGAATCCTCGAGAGAATTTCGTCGGTGTGCTCGCCGAGCAGCGGTGCCCGACCAACCTCTTCACGCGGAAACTGTGAAAAGTCGAACGGTGAACCCGGCACCAGATGACGACCAATGCCTGGCTGTTCGACGTTCTGGAACAGCGGGTTGTCGGTCGACACAAACGGGTCTTCCGCAACCATCTGCTTGTAGGTGCGGAAGGGGCTCCAGAGAATACCTGCCTTGGTCAGGGCGTCGCCGGCTTCGGCCAGCGTGTTGGCTTCAAACCATGGCGCAATCAGGCTGTTGAGCTCATCGCGCACCTGCCAGCGGTCCGCCTCCTGACTGAGGTCGACGCCTTTTTGGGCTTCAAGAGCGCTGAACGCTGCTTCGAGCCCCGCTGCAGCGGTAAAGTCCTTCATCTGGCGCGGGGTAACCACGACCAGCATGATGCGGCGGTTATCGGAGGTCCGAAAATCGCGGCCGAGCGTGCCATACATTTGATTGCCAATGCGGGGGCGCTGGTCATTGTTGATCTGCACATCACCGACGTAGCCCAGCGATGCTGTTAGGTGATAGCCAACATCAGCAAGAGAAAGCCGAATATGCTGGCCTTCGCCGGTGCGGCTGCGATGGCGCTCTGCTGCCAGCAGCGCAATGCTCGCCATCAGGCCGCAGGTCAGGTCCCAGCCTGGCAGTACGTTGTTGACCGGTTCGTTCTCATCAAGGTCAGCTGGGCCGGTGGTGAACGGCCAGCCGATCCGCGCGTTGACGGTATAGTCCACCGCCGTAGTGTCATCGGGGTTGCCGACGATATTCATCGTGATGATATCGGCGCGAGCCTTCTCTAGCGTTTCGTGTGATGACCAGCCGCGCACTGGCAGGTTGGTCAGATAAATTCCGGCATCCGGACCCGGCGCCGTGATCAGGCGGGAAATGATCTCGCGGCCTTCATTTGAGCGCAGGTCAACAGCGAGCGAGCGCTTGCCCTTGTTCATGCCGGCCCAGTAAATGCTGTTATTATCTGGGGTGACCGGCCAGCGACGGTAGTCGAGCCCGCCGCCGATCATGTCAAACCGAATCACTTCCGCGCCCATCTGGGCCAGCATCATGCCGCCGAGCGGTGCCGCAACGAATGCCGAGCCTTCCACCACCCGCAGGCCCTTGAGTATCGAATTCATTGCCACGTCTCCTGTTATCTCGTCGCGCGGATCAGCGCCGTGTTTTCGAAATACGCGATTTGTCCGGACATTTCAACCTGTCGCGTGTGGTTCTCAGCGCGTTCATTGTCGCCACGGTGATGACGATATGTTCACAACCGCTTGAGCGGTGTTGAAAAGCACCATCATCATCCCGACCTAATGCTCAGTAGACACAGAATATTCCATCAACCGCAGAGACGTTTGTGATCGCACCCATGCTGACCAGCTACCAAAACGAGCTTAAACGGCACATCGATACAGTGATTCCGCTTGTCGGTGTATTCGTCGCGATGGCTGGTCTGGTGACGGTATTGGCGCTTGGCGTGGTATCCGCCTGAGCGCTGATCCACGAGGGTATCCCCGCTCCCCCGGGGTCCTCGTGGTGGATAGGTCCCGCAGACCTGTCTTCCCCAACGAACTGATCCCGCGTCGTGAAAACGGCGCGGGATCTTTTTCGTGTTCGCGGCTTCGGCCATGTCCGGGCGAGCGATCTATTTTGGTGGCCGCGCGACAGTGAATGATTCGTTCTGGAACCAGAGCCCCCCGTGGCGCTTGACGGCCTTCTGGGTGGCATCCAGGTAACTGCTGTCGGCAATTGCATCGCGCAAGCGGTGATCCTCAATCTGCGCGACATATACAGCCGCATTCCAGGCGGCCAACAAGGTTGAGGTGCCGATGTTGCTCGCCACTTCATTGGGCAGTACGTGCAGCCCGTAGTGGAACAGTGACTGTTTGTCCGGGTGAGCCAGAAAGCGCAATTTTCGGCCCTTCACATAGTCGGATGCCTTGAGCGCGGCCAGCAGGTCGTGGCGAGGTGTCTTGAAGGGCTGTTCGTTGGGCCAGACTTTACGGATGATCTCCATGCCGGGGTCTTTGCCGGTCGACTGGATGGTCAGCATTCGGCCCCCCGGCGCAATGGCGCGGGACAAAGGCCCCAGCACGTTGCGGACTTTTACATCAGCCGGCAGGCGCGCTTGATAGGGTTGGGAAGCGATCACCAGATCATATTCGCCGTCGCTCTCGCCCGGTCGCGGGATAACTGAATCCAGCGAAAACTTGTGGTCCTTGCGATACATGACCACGACCGACGGTTTGACGTATCGCGGGTTGCCCGATTTTTCGCTGGTCATCGTCTGCCAGCCCTCGTTGAGGATCGGCTGAAGCTCGTTGCGAATTTGTTGGTCGAAGCCGTGCGTGCTCTCGCCGTCAAGCTCGATGGAGTGCCAGTTGAGCTGGCCGTGCAGGTCCATGTTGCGGGGCATCAGCCCGGCGGCTTCATAATAAAACATATTGGTTGCCACGAAGACGGTCTGCGGATGTTCGTGAAACCGGTCCGGCAATTTTTCTACCGAGAGGCGGACGTCTTCCAAGCTGACTTCCTTGCCAACGACCAGAAAAGGCACTGTCGGAAACTGCGCATGCATGGCCCGCATGACCCGGGTCAATACAGTGCCATCGCCCATGCCGGCATCGAAGACTTTCAGCGCCGGCTGGGCCGGGTTGAGATGCTCAAGTTCGCGGGCAATGCGGGTCGCGACCTCCCACTTTTCACTGCAGGTCGTCACGAACAGAAGGTATTTTTCCCTGTTGTCGAAAAACCGGAACGGCGTACTTCCGGCATCGACTGATTTCGCCTTTGAAGCCACAGGCCTCCCCTTTTTTCTGTTTTTTTCCGGGGTTGCTTCTGCCCGGGGTACTCATCGTAGTGGCCAAGAAATTATTCCGCGAGCATGTTATGACCGCGCAGCAGGATAATCAGGAAACGGGCCGGAGGAGCGGGAAGGCATGGGGTACACAAATACAACTGTTGAGGCAGACTCCATTAGTGGCGGCGGGCTGGAGAAAACTCTTCGCGCCGGCCATTTCGCTGTCACAGCAGAGACGGCGCCGCCGGATTCAGCCGATCCGGCGGATGTGCTGAGTCGCGCCGGGTGCCTTAAAGGGTTGGCCGATGCTGTGAACGTGCTGGACGGTGCCGCAGCGCGGGCCCATCTGTCACCGCTGGCGACAGCGGCAATTCTGGCGCGCGACGGGATCGAACCGGTCATTCAGCTCACCATGCGCGACCGCAACCGCCTGGCGCTTGAAGCCGATGCACTTGGTGCCGCAGCACTTGGTGTGCCCAATATCCTCTGTCTGAAAGGTGATTCCGTCGATGCCGGCGATCAGCCGGATGCAAAACCTGTATTTGATCTGAATTCTGCAGAGTTCATGAAAATTCTCCGGGAGATGCGGGACGATGCGATCTTTCCCGGTGGCCGCGAAATCACGTCGCCGCCGAAGTTACTGATTGGTGCGGCGGATGCCCCACACGATCCCGCGCCTGACTTCGAGCCCGCCGCCCTGCTCGCCAAAATTGCTGCCGGCGCAAATTTTTTCCAGACGCAATTTTGTTTCGATATGCCGTCACTTGAGCGCTACATGGCTCGGATCGCGGATTTTGGCGTGCCGGAGAAGGCATGGTTCCTGATCGGTATCGGCCCCATCGCCTCCGCCCGATCTGCACGTTGGATGAACGAGCATCTCTATGGTGTGAACATCCCGGACGCGATCATTTACCGGCTGGAGGGTGCTGCGGACCAGCGCGCGGAAGGGCGTGCCATCTGCATTGAGCTATTGCAGACGCTACAGGGGATACCGGGAGTTGCCGGGGCGCACCTGATGGCGCCGCACGGCGAGGCCGCCACCGCGCAGGTTATCGCCGAGTCAGGCGTATTGGACCTGCGAAGCAGCTAAGCGACGCTTGATTGGCTCAGGAAGAGCCGTAGACCACAATTTGCGATACGACGTAGTTGCCACCGTCATTGATGATCGAGATACCGTCGAACGGATCGCGGAATGACCGGTCGGCAGCACGGATCAGCTCGGTACCATCGAGCTCCACAACCATTTCACCCTGATCGTCGCGGCTAATGCTAATGCGATGACGGGCATTATCTTCCAGCGAAATCTCA